>JAEYZV010000495.1 GCA_023427865.1 Acidobacteriota bacterium | reverse complement strand
CGCCCCCGAGGGCGGCCCGGAAGGGCCCGCCCGGACGCGACCGGCGGGCAGGGCCCGACGGCTACGTACCTGTTCCCGGGCCTTCCTCCTCCGTCCTTCCTCCTTCGTCCTTCCTCCTTCGTCCGTCGTCCGTCACTGCACCCGCTGCCCCATCACGCGGCGCGCGATGCGCACGACGTCCCTGGTTGTCGTGTCGGGCTGCATGATGTCCTCCAGCCACGTACGTTCGCCGGACAGGCTCGCCCAGGTGCGCTCGGCGGCCGCACGCTCCTGCGCGAGCCTGATAGAAAGCGTGGGGTCGACCTGCCGCGAGTCGTCGGGGGCCCGGGCGAGCAGGGCCAGCTCGCGACTCAGTTGCTGTGGATCGACCATCGACACGGGCGTGCTGCAGTGACCGCACGCCAGCGTGTCTCCGAGCGCCACGGGCGCGCCGCAGTTCACGCAGTTGACCTGACGAATCGACTGGCGCAGCCTGGTCACCTCGGCGGCCGTGAGTTCGCGCACCAGGTGCTTCTCGCGGAGGAAGTGGTACGACGTGATGAACCGGCCGTGGCCGGACGGGCACCGCCGGTAGGTGAAGCGCGTCGCGCGCTGCTGGTCGTTGACTTCCTGCAGCGCCTGGCGGCAGCGGGGGCACGGCGACCGTGCCTGCAGGGCGCGCGACGGGCGCAGCGTCAGCCGTTCGAGCAGCTTCAGCGTAGCGCCGGGCGTGAGCTGCTGGCTTTCGAGGTGGTCGAACCAGAGGCCGCTGCAGCCATCGCACACGTCGACCTGCAGCACGCGGCCGTACCGCGCCGTCAGGCCCACCGTGTCCATGGCGAAACCGCAGCCCGGGCACATCGCGGTAGGTGCCATCGGGTTGGACATCACCCCGGGCAATCGGCACTGCCGGTTGGATCGGTGAATGCCGTGCCCTCGACCTCCGGCCGCGCTGGACCGGCCCACAGCCTCGGCGCACCGTCCCTGACGACGACGTCGGCACTGCGAGCAGATCGCGAAGAGGAGCGACTACCGTCTAACGGGACGCAGGCGTACCCTGGCCTCACGAGCCAGCGCTTCGGCCTCGGCGGGGGTTTCGCCCGTAACCGTGAGGTGACCCATCTTCCGGCCGGGTCGCGCCTCCGATTTCCCATAGAGGTGCAGCTTGACGCCGGGGAGCGCGAGGGCCGACGCCCAGTCAGGCTCACCGTGCGCCCACTCGTCGCCAAGCAGGTTCGCCATCGCCGCCGCCGGCGCGTGGGCGCGCGTCGAGCCGAGCGGCAGGCCGCACACGGCACGCAACTGCTGTTCGAACTGGCAGGTGACGTGCGCGTCTATCGTGAGGTGCCCGGAATTGTGCGGACGTGGCGCGAGCTCGTTCACGATCACGCCGCCGTCACCCGTGACGAACATCTCGACGCAGAGCACGCCGACGACGTCGAGCGCTTCGCAGGCGGCGCGGGCGACCCGCACAGCCTCGCGCGCCGTTTCATCGGCAACGCGCGCGGGCCACACCGAGACGTCGAGGATGTGACGCGCGTGCGCGTTCTCGATCGCGCCGTAGTCGACCACCGTGCCGTCGTGGCCGCGCGCGACAACGACCGACACCTCGCACGCGAAGTCGATCACCTGTTCGAGGACGGCAGGCTGTCGGCCGATCGTCTCCCACGCAGCCAGCGCATCCGCAGCCCGGGCGATCCGCGCCTGCCCCTTGCCGTCGTAGCCGAAGCTTGCCGTCTTCAGGATCGCGGGCGCGCCGATGCGCTCGATGCCTGCCTGCAGGCCCTCGGCGGTCTCCACGATCGTGAAGGGCGCGACGGGAATGCCCGCGCCGGCAAGGAACTGCTTCTCGCGCACCCGGTGCTGCGTGGTGTGCAGCACGTGTCCGGAGGGGCGGACGACCACGTCGGGCCCGAGCGCATCGACGGTGGACGACGGCACGTTCTCGAACTCGAACGTCACGGCCGCGACCTCGCGCGCGAACGCGGCGATCGCCTCGAGGTCGTCGTAGGAGGCGGCGATCTCGTGATCGGCCACCTGCCCGGTCGGTGAATCCTGGTCCGGCGAGAACGTGTGGACGCGGTAGCCGAGCCGGCGTGCGGCAATCGTGAACATGCGGCCGAGCTGGCCGCTGCCGAGCACGCCGACCGTCGCGCCTGGGAGGATGGTGCGCATCAGTCGAGCGGCTCGTCGATCACCTTCTGCGCCTGCTCCTCCCGGAAGGCGCGCAGCTGATCGCGCAGCTCCGGATGTCGCACCGCGAGCATGCCCACGGCGAACAGGCCGGCGTTCTTCGCACCGGCGCTCCCGATCGCCATCGTCGCCACCGGAACCCCGCCTGGCATCTGCACGATGGACAGCAACGAGTCGAGGCCGTTGAGCGCCCTGCTCTGGACGGGGACGCCAATCACGGGGACCAGGGTCTGTGAGGCCACCATCCCGGGGAGGTGCGCGGCCCCCCCGGCGCCCGCGATGATCACCTCGAGACCGCGTGCCTCGGCGTCCTGCGCGTACTCGCGCATCAACTCCGGCGTCCGGTGCGCCGACACCACGCGCGCCTCGAACCTCACGGCGAACTGCTCGAGGATGGCCGCCGCGTGCCGCATGGTCTCCCAGTCGGATTTGCTGCCCATGATGACGCCGACGAGGGGGTGCGTCGCTTCTGTCATGCGGCACTGAGTCTACCGTGGACGGCGGCGCCGGCCCGCGCCGGGCCCGCGCGGCTCGAATCACTCACCCGTGATTGGGCTCCGCTCGTCCTCGTCCATGTCGACGAGCAGCGACGGCTGCTCGTTGAACAGCCGGGCACACGCGTTCCACCGCAACCGTGCCTCGTCGTTGTCGGCCGGCCGCAGGGCCTCGGCCCGCTCGAAGGCCTCCATCGCCTCGCGCAGCCACCCCGCGCTCGCGTGCGCTGGCGGCCCGCCGTGCCCCAGCAGCGCCCGCCCCTGCCGCTCGGCGAGCAGCCCGCTGTAGTACAGCCGCTCGTACTCGGTCGGCAGCTGGGCGACCAGCTCCCGGGCCCGGGCGAGGGAGCGGCCGTGGTGGTGCGCGAGGTCGTCCGAGAGCGCCAGGATGAGCGTGACGAGCGCCTGATGGTTGCCGGGATCGGCGCGCAGCACGTCCTCGCAGATGCTCTCGCTCTGGCCCGGCTCGTTGAGCAGCCGGTAGCGCTCCGCCTTGGCGAGCGCGGCCGGGACGGCGGCGAGAGACAGCGGTTTCAGCTCGAACATGTGTCACCTCCAAACCGGGGTCGATCGACGCTCTCGATGGTCCCTGCGTCAGGACCTGATCATCCGCAGCAGGCGGGTCACCGGGTCGTAGAAGCGATCGACGACCCGTTCCTTGAGCGGGATGATCGCGTTGTCGGTGATGTGGATGTGCTCGGGGCACACCGTGGTGCAGCACTTGGTGATGTTGCAGTAGCCGAGCCCGTCGCGATTCTTCAACTCGCGCAGCCGATCACCGGTGTCGAGCGGGTGCATCTCCAGGGCGGCGGCATAGACGAAGTGTCGCGGCCCGATGAAGCCGTGCTCGTGTCCGGCGTGGTCGCGGATGACGTGACACACGTCCTGGCACAGGAAGCACTCGATGCACTTGCGGAACTCCTGCACGCGATCGACGTCGCGCTGGGCCATGCGCCACGTGCCGTCGGGCGCGTCGGGCGGGCGCGGCGCGAACTTCGCCAGGCGTGGCTTCGTGCGGAAGTTCACCGACACGTCGGTGACGAGATCCTTGAGCAGCGGGAACGCGCGCATGGGCTCGACCGTCACCGGCGCGTCGAGGTCGAGCGTGTTCAGGCGCGTCATGCACATGAGGCGGGGCCGGCCGTTGATTTCGGCGGAGCACGATCCGCACTTTCCCGCCTTGCAGTTCCAGCGGCAGGCGAGGTCGGGGGCCTGCTCGGCCTGGATGCGGTGGACGGCGTCGAGCACCACCATCCCCTCGGAGACGGCGGTGGCGTAGTCCACGAACGCGCCTGGCTGCTCCCCGCCGCCGCGCCAGATCCGGAACGTCGCCTGCGTCGTCATTGGGCCTGTTCCTCGATGATCCGCGTCAGTTCCTCCGGCATCGGCGGGATCGGCTGCCTGCCGACCTGCATCGCGCCGTCCTCCCCACGCCGCACGACGATGTTGAAGGTGCCGTATTCGGCGGCCTTGTCCGGGTAGTCGTCGCGGAAGTGCCCGCCGCGGCTCTCGCGGCGTTCGAGGGCCGAGCGCGTGATGGCCTCGGACACGGCGAGCAGGTTGCGCAGGTCGAGGCACGCATGCCAGCCGGTGTGGTACTCGCGATGCCCGTCCACGCCGCTTCGATCGGCGCGCTGGCCAAGCACGTCGAGCCGCACCAGCGCCTCCTGCATCTCGTCCTCCACCCGCACGATGCCGACCAGGTCCTGCATCGTCTCCTGGAGATCCTGCTGCACCTTGTACGGGTTCTCGCCGGCCGTCCCCCGATCGAAGGGCGCGAGCGCCGCGCGCATCGCGGCCTCGATGGCGCCCTCGTCGAGTCGAGGCGCCGGCTGCTGTTTCGCGTGCACCGCCGCGTACTCCCCGGCACGCTTGCCGAAGACGATGAGATCGGACAGCGAGTTGCCGCCGAGCCGATTCGCACCGTTGATGCCAGCGGCGCACTCGCCCGCGGCAAACAGGCCGGGGACGGTGGTGGCCTGCGTGTCGGCATCGACGCGGATGCCGCCCATGATGTAGTGCGTGGTCGGCCCGACCTCCATCGGCTCGCGCGTGATGTCGAGGTCGGCCAGTTCCTTGAACTGGTGGTACATGCTGGGCAGCTTGCGCTTGATGTGTTCGGCCGCGCCCGGCAGCTTCTCCTTGATCCACGCGATGTCGAGGAAGACGCCGCCGTGCGGGCTGCCGCGTCCGGCCCTGACCTCGCGGCGGATGCAGCGGGCCACGTGATCGCGCGTCAGCAGTTCGGGCGGGCGACGCGCCGAACGGTCGCCCTGCGTGTACCGCCATCCCTCCTCGGGATCGGCGGCGGTCTGCGAGCGGTAGTTCTCGGGGATGTCGTCGAACATGAAGCGGCGGCCCTCGTTGTTCTTGAGCACGCCACCTTCACCACGCACGCCCTCGGTGACGAGGATGCCCTTCACCGACGGCGGCCACACCATGCCGGTGGGATGGAACTGCACGAACTCCATGTCGATCAGGTCGGCGCCCGCCCGGTAGGCGAGGGCGTGACCGTCGCCGGTGCCCTCCCAGCTGTTGCTCGTGATCTTGTAGGCGCGACCGACGCCGCCGGTGGCGAGGACCACGGCCTTGGCGGCGAAGGCATGGAAGCGGCCCCGCTCGCGGTCGTACGCCAGCGCGCCTGCCACGCGTCCGGCATCCATGAGCAGGTCCACGACCGTGTGCTCCATGTGGACGATGACGCCGAGATGAATCGTGTGGTCCTGGAGCGTGCGAATGAGCTCGAGCCCGGTGCGGTCGCCGACGTGGGCGAGCCGCGGGTAGCGATGCCCACCGAAGTTGCGCTGGTTGATACGGCCGTCGGGCGTGCGATCGAACACCGCGCCCCAGGCCTCGAGTTCCCGCACGCGATCGGGCGCCTCGCGCGCATGGAGCTCGGCCATGCGCCAGTTGTTGACGTACTGCCCGCCGCGCATCGTGTCGGCGAAGTGCACATGCCAGCTGTCACGATCGTCGTTGTGGCCCATCGCCGCGGCCATCCCGCCCTCGGCCATCACGGTGTGCGCCTTGCCCAGCAGCGACTTGCAGATCAGCCCCACCGTCACGTCGGCGCTGGCGGCCTCGATTGCCGCGCGCAGGCCGGCGCCACCTGCGCCGACGATCAGGACGTCGTAGGCGTACGTGTGCGCAGCGCCCATCAGAAGAGCCTCACGTCCGTGAGGACGCCCATCGAGCAGAGCCGCACGTAGAGGTCGGCGGCCATCACCGACACCAGGCTGCACCACGCAAAGAGCTGGTGGCGGCCGTTGAGGCCCGTGACGCATGCATACGCGAAATCGCAGGCGGGCCGCTTCGAGACCTCGTCGAGTCGCCCTCCGACGACGTGCCGCAGCACGTGGCACCCCCACGTGTAGCACGCGAGCAGCACGACGTTGACGGCGAGGATCACCGTGCCGACGCCGATGCCGAACGCCTGCCGTCCGGTCGCGGGATCGGTGAACCACATGGCCAGCCACACGTCGTAGGTCAGGAACGCGATGAAGACGATGGCCACCCACATGAAGAAGCGGTGGGCGTTCTGCAGAATCAGTGGAAAGGAATGCTCGCCGCGGTAGCGCGTGCGCGGTTCACCAACGGCGCAGGCGGGCGGGTCGGCCCAGAACGCCTTGTAGTACGCGCCGCGGTAGTAGTAGCAGGTGAGCCGGAAGAGCCCCGGGAACGGCAGGATGATCAGCGCCGGCGAGAACGGCAGCAGCCGGGGCCACCAATCCGGCCTGGGCCCGAACCAGCTGTGTGGCGACGCGCCGTAGATCTCCGGCGAATAGAACGGCGACAGGTACGGCCCGAACGTATAGTGCGCGTCCTGGAACGCCGCCCACGTCGCGTAGACGACGAAGGTCGAGAGCACGAGGAACACGACGAGCGGCGCGGCCCACCATGCGTCGCGTCGCCTCGTCTGCCCGAACCCGCGCCGAACACCAATCGCCGGAATGACCTGCATGCAGGACGCCTCCGAGTCGTGCGGTTGTGCTGTGTGCCCACACCATATGCGGAGTCCGCAAGCCGATGCAAACCATCGCCTCGTCCCGACGCGGGCAGGGCGCTGTGGTACGCGCCCGTCACCTCGGTCCTGCAGGGCGGACGGTCTCCCGCCCACGGCGGACGCGCAGGACATCCCCGCGTCCTGCCGGCCGACCTGATACGCTTGTCGCGGAGGTTTCTCCTACGAAACAGACATCGATCAACATCTCCCGCTGGCAGCCACGGCTGTTCGAACGACAGGGCTACGGCCGCCCGCAACTGCTCTCTGACCTGATCGCCGGCGTCACCGTCGGCCTCGTCGCCCTGCCGCTCGCGATGGCATTCGGCATCGCCTCCGGCACCACTCCCGAAGCGGGCCTCTACACGGCCATCGTCGGCGGCTTCCTGGTGTCGCTGCTCGGCGGCTCCAGCGTGCAGATCGGCGGCCCTACCGGCGCATTCGTCGTCATCGTCGCCGGCATCATCGCGGCGCACGGCACGTCCGGCCTGCTGATGGTGACGATGATGGCGGGCGCGCTGCTGCTCATCCTGGCGCTCACCGGCCTCGGCACCGCCGTCCGTTTCATCCCGCGGCCGATCCTCATCGGATTCACGAACGGCATCGCCGTGCTCATCGCCTCCACACAGATACGTGATGCGCTCGGCCTGACGATGGCAGCGGTCCCAGGTGAGTTCCTCGAGCGGATGGAGGCCTACTGGCACGCTCTGCCGACCACCCATTGGCCGGCAGTCGCGTTCACGGCCGTTTCGCTCGCCGTGATCCTCGTCGTGCCGAAGCTCGTGCCTCGGGTGCCCGGTGCCATCGCGGCACTCGTCCTGGGAACGCTCGCAAGCATGCTGATGCCCGGCGTGGTCGAAACCGTCGGCTCGCGTTTCGGCGGCATCCCGTCGGGCCTGCCGACGATCGTGATCCCCGAGTTCCGGGCGGATCTGATCCTGCCGCTGTTCCCGGCAGCGCTCACCGTGGCGCTGCTGTGCGCCGTGGAAAGCCTGCTCTCCGCCTCGGTGGCCGACCGCATGACCGGAGAGGTGCACAACCCGCATGCCGAGCTGCTGGCGCAGGGCGTCGCCAACGTCGCGGTGCCGCTGGTCGGCGGCATCCCCGTCACGGGCGCGATCGCGCGAACGGCGACGAACATCCGCGCCGGGGCGATCTCGCCGATCTCGGGCATCGTGCATGCCTTCACGCTGCTCGCCGTCGTGCTCGTGATGGCGCCGCTCGCGCAGCACATCCCGATGGCGACGCTCGCCGCGGTGCTCTTCGTCGTGGCGTGGAACATGGGCGAGTGGTTCGAGATCCCCGGTGTGGTGCGCCTCGGCGTGCCCGACCGCGTGGTGTGGCTCGTCACGTTCGCGCTCACGGTGTTTGCCGACCTGACGGTGGCCGTCGAGGTCGGCATGGTGCTCGCCGCGCTGCTGTACGTGTACCGCGTGTCGGAAACGAGCTCGGTCTCGATCGTGACGCCGGCGTACATCCGGGAAGGGGAGCAGCACAGCCTGCAACTGCAGGACGTCCCCAGCTATGTCAGCATTCTGCGCATCCACGGGCCGTTCCTGTTCGGTACCACCGACAAGATGACGCTGGCGACGCGCGACCTCGACGTGCTGCGTCCGATCGTCATCGTCCGCCTCCGGAACATGACCGCCATCGACGCCACTGGATTGCACGCGCTCGAGACGCTTGCCGATCGTCTGCACCAGTCGGGCCGCCATCTCGTGCTCTGCGGCGCCCACGACCAGCCCGCACGCATGCTGCGGCAGGCGAAGTTCGTCGAGCACATCGGAAAGGACAACATCGTGCGGAGCGTGCAGGCCGCGCTCGTCCGCTCCCGCGAAATCTGGAGCCAGCAATCACACGAACGGGTCTCCTGAGTTCAGGCCAGGGTTCCGATCCGAATCCCCAGTCCCGAGTCCCGAGTCCCGAATCTCCCAGCAACCCATGCCCGCTTACGTCCTCGTCGAAGTCCGCGTCACGAACCCCGAACCCTACGCCGCCTACCGTGACCTCGCCACGGCGAGCGTCGCGCGCCACGGCGGTCGTTTCCTCGCCCGCGGCGGCGCGGTCACTCCGCTCGAAGGCGACTGGAACCCGGAGCGCCTCGTGGTGATCGAGTTTCCTTCCGTCCAGGCCGCCCGCGAGTGGTACGCCTCGGACGACTACCAGGACGCGCTGAAGATCCGCGTCGCCAACTCGGTGGGCAAGGCGCTCATCATCGAGGGGTACTCCGCCCCGTAGGCCGTTGACGATCGACGGGGGTCGCCGGTGTCGGCGGTGGCACCTCGAGCGCGCGACGCGCCTCGTTGCGCAGGCCGGCGGCGAGGCGCGGGTTCGTGGCAATCCTGCGCAGCGTGTCCGGCTCGGTGCTGGCGAGCTCGGCTGGCGTCATCACGAGCGACTTCAGCACCGCAACCGGCACGCCACGCGCCTCGGCGCGCCGCGTGAGCGCGACCCCTCGCGGCGTCCGTTCGAACTCCTCCAGTTTGCGCCTGCAATCGGGAAACTTGGCTGACGCCTTGCGGTAGAACTCGAGGTTGGCGCGGAAGATGTCCGCCGATCCCGTCTTCTCGGCAATGGCCGCCTCAGCCTCGAGGTTGCGCGCGAACGCCTCGCCGTTGCCGCTGGCAAACAGCGCCATCGACCAGCGGATGCGGTCCATCACCACGTCCGGCAGCCGATAGGCGTAGCTGCGGTCGGTCGTCACGTCGATGAAGTCCGTGGTGGACGCCTGGTACGGCACCGCCTCGAAGTAGAGGCGCACCCGACGGTCCGGGACGACCTTGAAGGCGAAGAGATCACCCGTGCTGTCACGGTCGCGCGGGGTGATCTCGAGGCCGTCCTCGTACTCCGCGCTCACGCGCACGCCCCATTCCGGAGGCACCTGACCCGTGTGATCGGAGGGCACGACGCGACCGTACAGCACGGCCGTCGGCTCTGGCGCCATGGCGCCGGTGTCGTCGGCATCCGTCGCCGGCGCCGGCCGATCGCACGCCGCGATCGCGAACAGGGTGGCGAGACCGGCGAGCGCCGCACGCCGAAGCACGAGCGGTGGACGTGGCACTTGCAACGCGGGACGCTGACGGAGGCTGCTCATGTCTCACCTTCCCTGTGGAACCTGACGATCGGCATCGTGCGTCCAGGTGCTGACGCGCAACGCGGGTTGCGGCGGCCGTGATTGCGACTGGAGGCAGACGGCCATCCGGACCGGCATGGTCACGGCGGTCGGAAAACGCCACTTCCGGACGAGCGTGCGCGGCTGGCCGGTCGCCACCGCGTCGGCCGTGCGACCACTCGAGATGAACACCTGGGCGGCCTCGATCTGCACCTCGTCGAGCAATGACACGAGCTGCACGTCGCGCGACGCGACTTCATCGCGGGGCCAGTCACCGATCGACTCGCCGGCGAACAGTTCGCGCTGCCACTGCTCGTCGGACCGGCAGGCGGGCGCCTGGCCGCGTGACCGCCACGTGAAGCGCACTTCGACCTCCACGCGGCGCCCTGGCGGCTCAGCGGGGCGAGGGACGTCCTTCGTCTTCGAGGACACCTTCGGCGGGCCTGTTCCCGCGCCGCCACCCAACCGCGCTGCCTTCCACAAGGGGATGGCCAACGCGGCCACGAGGGCCAGCGTGATGGCGATGACGCAGCCGGGGCGTTGGCCGGTCACGGCGCGCACGAGCGGTCGCGTTGGCGATCGCCGCTCCGGGCGGGGCTCGCGCAGCAGCCGCTCGAACTCCGCAAGGTGCGGGTTGCCCGGGTTGACCTCACGGGCGCCGGCGACGAGCGCGTCTACCCGCCCCTGTGCCTCCGCCCATTCGATGAGCCGGTAGACCACGTCGGCGAGCGGACCCTCACCAGCCACGATCGAGAGACGCGTGTCGAGATGGAACTCGACGAGGCGTTCGAGGGCCGGCTGACGCGGAAACGCGCGCAGCAGCGCCGCATGCAGCGCCTGCTTCTGCCGGCCGTCGAGCGTGTCCAGTGCGTCCTCGTCCATCGGTGCGGCGGCCGATTCGCCACTGCCATGCCTCACGCGAAGATCTTCCGCCGCTTGTTCGTGCTGCTCCCCTCGAGCTGGGGGTGCTGCGGGTAGTCGGCGATGAGGCTCGTGATGCGCGTGTGGAGGCGATTGTACGTGAGCGCCCCGGGCGCCTCCCGGATCGCCTTGATGGCGTGGAACGTCAGCGCGCCGTGGTAGGTCCCCCCGATGTTGGCGTCATACGAGTACTCGCGATTGGTGCATCCGGCCAGCAGCACCTCCTTCATCTCCGACTCGGGGTACCTGATCGGTCGGTTCGACCTCGCCTTCCACGGGTTCTCGAGGACCTTGCCGCCGCGAAGCGATGGATGGAGGAACCGGACGCGACGATCGTCCGGCGTCCGGAGTCCGCCGATGCCGCTGACCGGCGCTCGCGTCGCGGTGCCGGAGTGGCAGTTGTCGAGGACGACCGCCAGGTGCACCCCCCCGGGGACGTTCCCGAACAGCTCGCGCAGTTCGTCGTCCACGATGTCGTTGTCGGCAACGTCGTACGGGCAGAGGCATTCGTCGTACTCGTCCTCCTCGTCGCCGTCGGTATCGGCCTTGTAGGAGCCGTGCGACGCGTTGGTGAACACGAGCACGTCGCCCGCCCGCGCGCCGGCGAGGAGCGCCTTCAGGCCATCGATCACCCGGGCCTTGGTCGCTTCCGCGTCGAGCAGCAAGTCGACGTCTTCGAACCCATGGAGCTCCCGCAACACCTGCGCCCACGCCCTGGCGTCGTTCACGCAGCCCTTCAGGTCGGAGCCGTCGTACGGGTAGTCGTTGATGCCGACACAGAGCGCCTTCTTCGCCATCGCCTCGCTCCCTTTCACGCATGCGCGACGTACGCAACGACCTGGAGAGCGAGCTCGATCGAGGCGTCGCGCGGCAACAGTCGTTGTGCGAGCGTGAACACCACCTGGCGCGACCGTGTCGTGAACTCGTGCACGGCGATGAGCCGGCCGGCGCGCGCCGCCCCGCGGCGA
>JAEYZV010000265.1 GCA_023427865.1 Acidobacteriota bacterium | reverse complement strand
AGCGTCGCCGAGTGGCGCGCCATCGTCATGAGGGCCTACGAGGCGCAGCCGACCCTGAACCTGACCACGGCGCAGGGTCAGCGCCTGTGGGGCATGGACCCGACTACGTGCGGGTACGTCCTCGACGCGCTCATCGAGGCGGGTGTGCTCGCGAGGACCAGCAGCGGCCGGTACTGCCGTGCCGATCTGGTCTGCACATTGGAGCCGGTGGGAGACCGCTAGCCAGCGCCCGTCCCCATCGCTCGACGGCCTGCATGTCGGTGTCCCTCCCCCGGCGTGCGGGCCGGTCCTCGTGCACCGGGCCTCTCGCCACACGGCCCTTGCAGCAGCCACGGGTACACTAAGGGGACCGCCGGCCCCGCGGCCGGACCTCGTCAACCGCGACTGCGCATGTCCGACGCCCTCACAAACGCCCGGCCGGCCCCGGCCCCACCGCTCGACTTCATCCGGCAGATTGTCGTCGAGGATCTCGAAGCCGGCCGCCACGGCCGCCGGGTACACACGCGTTTCCCGCCGGAGCCGAACGGCTACCTCCATATCGGACACGCCAAGTCGATCTCCCTGAACTTCGGCGTCGCTGCCGAGTACGGGGGGCTCTGCAACCTGCGGCTCGACGACACGAACCCGACCAAGGAAGACGTCGAGTACGTGGACGCCATCCGCGAGGACGTCCGATGGCTCGGGTTCGACTGGGGCGATCGGGAGTTCTACGCCTCGGACTACTTCGAACAGATCTACGAGTGCGCCCTCGCGTTGATCAGTGCCGGACGGGCGTACGTCGACAGCCTCAGTGCGGAAGAGATTCGCGAGCACCGAGGCACGCTCACCGAGCCGGGTCGGAACTCCCCCTACCGGGACAGGCCCGTCGAGGAGAGCCTGGCGCTGTTCGAGCGCATGCGCGAAGGCGCCTTCCCCGACGGGGCGCACGTGCTGCGCGCGAAGATCGACATGGCGTCGCCCAACATCAACATGCGCGACCCCACGCTGTTCCGTATCCGGCACGCGCATCACCACCGCACGGGCGACCGCTGGTGCATCTACCCGATGTACGACTTCGCGCACGCGCTGTCGGACGCCTTCGAAGGCATCACGCACTCGCTGTGCACGCTGGAGTTCGAGGATCACCGGCCGCTGTACAACTGGATCATCGAGCAGTTCCCGGGCCTGCCGGGCCACCCGCAGCAGATCGAGTTCGCGCGGTTGAACCTCAGTTACACGGTGCTGAGCAAGCGCCGACTCCTCGAGCTCGTCGACAAGGGCTTCGTCTCGTCCTGGGACGACCCGCGGATGCCGACGATCTCCGGAATGCGGCGGCGCGGCTACACGCCCCGCTCGATCCGCGACTTCTGCGGCCGCATCGGCGTGGCCAAGAACGAGAGCCTGATCGACGTGGCGCTGCTGGAACACAGCGTGCGCGAAGACCTCAACCAGGTCGCACCGCGCGCGATGGCGGTGCTGCGCCCGCTGAAGATCGTCATCGAGAACTACCCCGAGGGGCAGGTCGAGATGCTCGAGGCGATCAACAACCCCGAGGACGCGTCAGCCGGGACGCGCCAGGTGCCGTTCTCCCGCGAGATCTACATCGAGCGCGACGACTTCCGCGAGGTGCCGCCGAAGAAGTTCTTCCGGCTCTTCCCGGGCAACGAGGTTCGGCTGCGCTACGCCTACATCATCAGGTGCGAATCGGTGGTGAAGGACGAGGCGGGCGAGGTCGTGGAGTTGCGGTGCTCGTATGATCCGGCGACCCGCGGCGGCGCGGCGGGCGAGCAGCGACGCGTGAAGGGGACGTTGCACTGGGTGTCGGCCGCACACGCGGTGCGTGCGGAGGTGCGGCTCTACGACAGGCTGTTCACGACAGAGCAGCCGGGCACTGACGACACCCGCCACTTCACCGAGGAACTGAACCCGCTCGCGCTCGAGGTGATCGCCGATGCGCTCGTGGAGCCCTCGCTGGCCACGGTCCTCCCGGGCACCACGTACCAGTTCGAGCGTCTCGGCTACTTCTGCGCCGACCCGGACCGCACGTCCGAGCGCCCCGTGTTCAACCGCACGGTGACGCTGCGCGACTCGTGGGCCAAGATCGAGAAGGCCCAGGGATAAGCGTGCCCTATGCCGCCGTGTGCGTCGATGACGCCTGCGGCAGGTACTTCGCCAGCAGGTCGGTGAGCGTCTCGCGGCGCACGGGCTTGGCGAGGTAGTCGTTCATACCGGCGGCGAGGCAGCGGTCGCGGTCGCCCGCAAGCGCATTGGCGGTGAGCGCGATGATCGGGTCCGCTGCCGACGACCCCGGCAGCGCCCGTATGCGCCGCGTCGCCTCGAAGCCATCCACGACCGGCATCTGGCAGTCCATCAGCACGAGGTCGTAGTCCCTCGTGGCGACCGCGCTCACGGCGGACTCGCCGTTGTCGACGACATCGACGATGCACCTGCAGCGCTCGAGCATCAGCCGCGCGACCCGCTGATTGACGGGGTTGTCCTCGGCGACCAGCACGCGCGCGACTGCGCCATCACGCGGCGCGACGATGCGCGGCGCGGGCACCGGCACGACCTCGGTGACGACCGGGCGTCCGAGCTTGTCGAGCGCCGCGATCAGCTCGCTGCGGCGGACGGGCTTCAACAGCCGCACCG
>JAEYZV010000381.1 GCA_023427865.1 Acidobacteriota bacterium | reverse complement strand
GGGTTGTGGCCGCAGGGGGGTAGCCGCCGGACTTCGTCCGGGGGGCGGAGATCACTGAGCGTCGGACAGAGTCCGAGGCCTGCACCGATGGTTCGGAATCGACGGGACCGCTTGCGTGATTTGGCGGGTCGATGCGCTGGGGCTCGAGCCCGAGGCGAGCGACGGCGGAGCCGAGGGCCTGAGGCCGTCGACCCCGACGGGTACTGCTGCGGGATTTGGCGGGTCGATGCGCTGGGGCTCGAGCCCGAGGCGAGCGACGGCGGAGCCGAGGGCCTGAGGCCGTCGACACCGACGAATACCGCTTGCGGGATTGGCGGGGTCGACGGGGCTCGAACCCGCGGCCTCCGGCGTGACAGGCCGGCGCTCTAACCAACTGAGCTACGACCCCGCAATGTGGTGGTTCGAGCGGGCTGACCCTGCCATCCGGCGCCCAGGCGCGAAGCGCCGTGGCGGACGAAGGATGGTGGGCGGTACAGGACTCGAACCTGTGACAGCCGGTGTGTAAGACCGGTGCTCTACCAACTGAGCTAACCGCCCTCTGCAGCCGGCCATGTCGGCAACCCCGCCTCGCCGAGGCTCCGGCGTGCCAGCGGTGGGTGCCCGTGCCGCGCAACCGTCGCGCGACAACCCAGCGAGTATACACGTGCTCGCCGCGTTTCCGTCAAGCCGCACGCCGCGGGCGCCGGCGCCTGCCCGGCACCTGCCCGTCGCCTGACCGCCGGGCGAGGCCCGGCGGTACGAACCGGGCGGGTACGCCGGCGTTGCGATAACGCGCGGCGTGCCGGTGGGGAGTTTCCCGCACCAAGCCCGCGACATTCCGCACGCGGTCCCTCCGATCCCGCGATTCCTGCGGCAGGTGCGCGGTCGCGATGGCGGCCCCCAACTTGCACCACCACCGCGCCGTGATGGAAGACGTGTCGACAGCGGTACTGGAACAGCCCGTGGGCACGCTGCCCGCGATCATCCAGGGCGGCATGGGTGTGGCGATCTCCGATTGGCGGCTCGCCCGTGCGTCAGCGGCGGCCGGTGCGCTCGGCGTGGTTTCGGGCACGGCCCTCGACCAGGTGCTCGTGCGCCGCCTGCAGGACGGCGATCGCGGTGGCCACATGCGACAGGCGCTCGACGCCTTTCCCATCCGCGCGACCGCCGACCGCATCTGGGAGCGCTACTACATCCCGGGAGGCAAGGACGCCAAGGCAGCCTATGCCACCCTGCCGCTCCAGACGCTCGAGACCAATCCGCTTCTCCAGGAGCTGTGCGTCGTCGCCAACTTCGTCGAGGTCTGGCTGGCGCGCCAGGGACACACGGGGCGGGTCGGCATCAACTTCCTCGAGAAGATCCAGATTCCGCACCTGCCCTCCATCTACGGCGCCCTGCTGGCGGGCGTGGACGCCATCCTCATGGGCGCCGGCATTCCCCTGAAGATTCCGGGCGCCATCGATGCCCTCGTCGAGCACGCCGCGGCGACGTATCCGCTCGCGGTCACCGGTAGCCAGCCCGGTGACGACACGCTCATCCGCTTCGATCCGGCCGACGTGATGGGCGCCACGCGGCCCGACCTGACCCGTCCGGCCTTCCTCGCCATCGTCGGCTCGTCGACGCTGGCGCTCACGCTGCTGCGCAAGGCGAACGGTGCGGTCAACGGCTTCGTGATCGAGAACCCGACGGCCGGCGGGCACAACGCGCCGCCGCGCGGCAAGCTGCAGCTGAACGAGACCGGCGAGCCGATCTACGGAGAGCGCGACAAGGTCGATCTGGCCGCCTTCCGCGGCTTCGGCGTGCCGTTCTGGCTCGCCGGTGGGTACGGCACGCCCGAAGGCCTGCAGTCGGCGCAGGCCGAAGGCGCGGCGGGCGTCCAGCTCGGGACGGCCTTCGCGCTGTGCCGGGAGTCCGGGCTCCGCGAGGATTACCGCGCGAAGTTGATCGACCGCGTGCGCCGAGGCGAGACGCGGGTGAAGACCGATCCGCTCGCCTCGCCGACGGGCTTCCCGTTCAAGGTGGCGCAGCTGCCCGGCACCATCTCCGACGACGCGGTGTACGCGTCACGCGCGCGCATCTGCGACCTGGGCTACCTGCGCGAAGCGTACCGCACCGCGGACGGCAGTGTCGGGTTCCGTTGCGCAGCCGAGCCGGTGTCGCTGTACGTCGCCAAGGGCGGCAACGTCGAGGACACGGTGGGCCGCAAGTGCATCTGCAACGCGCTCGTCGCGACCGCCGGACACCCGCAGATTCGTGCGGGCAAGCACCTCGAGGCCGGCATCGTCACCTCCGGTGACTCGCTCGGCGACGTCGCGCAGTTCCTCGCGCCCGGGGCGGACGGCTACAGCGCGGCCGACGTGGTCCGCGTGCTCACGGGACGGGAACGTCCATCAGCGCGCACAGCTTCAGCAGCGTTGCCCAGTTTCGCGTCGTGACCTGATCTCCAAGCACCCGCCCACTCGCCTCGAAAACCTCGCTGGCCAGCACACCGTTCGGCGACCAGATGTAGGCCGCCTTCGAGCCGACGTGCAGGGCCTCGGGCGACCAGTCGCGCGTGGCAAGCGGCGCCAGGTGCTGCAGCCGCGCCACGTCGCGGACGAACACCACCAGCAGTCGCGAGTGATTGTCGGCACGCGTCGCCAGCGCGTTCTCGCCGGCGATCGTCGTCATCTCCCCCCGCGAGACGACGATGACGTTCGAGCGGAAGCCGGCGTGGTCGGCGATGGCCTGTTCCAGGCGCGACGCGATGTGCGCCCCGTCCCGGCCCGGCGCGTCGAAGACGACGTTGCCGCTGTTGAGCAGCGTCCGCACGTTCGTGAAGCCGAGTCCCTCGACGAGTCCTCTCAGGTCGGCCATCGCCAGCCGCTTGGCCTTGCCGACGTTGATGCCACGCAGGAGGGCGGCGTAGCGGCTCATGCGAGCAACGCCTCGAGCGCGGTGATGTCCACGGGCTTCACGAGGTGGTGATGGAAGCCGGCGGCGCGTGTTCGCTGCCGGTCGGAGTCCTGCCCGTAGCCGGTGACGGCGATCAGGCGGATGGTGTCGAGCCCGGGCAGTTCGCGCAGCCGGTTGGCGAGTTCGTAGCCGTCCATCACTGGCAATCCGAGATCGAGGAATGCGGCCTGCGGCAGGAAGTCTGCCGACGCCTTCAGCGCCTGCACGCCGTCGAAGGCCACGCGCACGTCGTGTCCGCGCGCGGCGAGCACGTGGGCCAGCATTTCCGCCGCGTCGGCATTGTCGTCCACGATCAGCACGCGCGACGAGGGAACCTGCGGCCCGGCCGTGATCGCCGTTGCGGGTGTTTCGGTGGCGGCCGGCGCCATGGCTGCCGGCACGCGCACGGTGAACTCGCTGCCGCTTCCCGGTCCCTCGCTGTACGCACGGACACTGCCGCCGTGCTGTTCGACGATGTTGCGCACGATGGCGAGCCCGAGACCGAGCCCGCCCTCCGCACGGTCACTGCTCTGGCGACCCTGCACGAACAGCTCGAACACGGTGGGCAGCACGTCCGCGCTCATGCCGATGCCGGTGTCGCGCACGGTGATGGCTACCGCATCGTGCTCGCGGTGCGCGGTCACGGTGACGCGCCCGCCCGGCGACGTGTACTTGGCGGCGTTGGTGAGGAGGTTGGAGACGACCTGGCTCATGCGTTCGATGTCGACGAGCACCGGCATGCCGCTGCGTGGCGCGTCGATGTCGAGGGTATGCGTGCGCTGCTCGAGCAACGGGCTCGCCATCTCGATGGCCCGGGCGATCACCTCCGATACCTCGACCGGCCGCACCTTCAATTCCACCCGCCCCCGCGCGACGCGAGATACGTCGAGGAGGTCGTCCACCAGGCGCGTCAGGTGGGTCACCTGGCGCTCGATGACCACCCGCTCCCGCTCGGACGCGTCGTTGCCACGCAGCCGCATCAACTGCAGCGCGGTCGCGATCGGCGCCAGCGGGTTGCGCAGCTCGTGGCCGAGCATCGCCATGAACTCGTCCTTCGCGCGGCTGGCGGCGTCGGCGATCTCCGACATCTGCGCGAGCCGGCGATTCTGGCTTTCGGCCTGCTGGCGCGCGAGGCGCTCGCGCACGAGCAGCATGGCGCGCTCCTGTTCGACGCGGGCCCGCTGGATCGATTCCCACGAACGTCCCGCCACCTGCTGGACGAGCTCGACTTCCTGCGCGCTCCAGTAGCGCGGCGTGCTCGAGTGCACGGCGAGCACCGCGTCCACCTGTCCGGCCTTCAGCACGGGGACGCAGATGATCGCCGCGGCGCCGAGGGCGCGGCACGCGGCTCGGTCCTCGTCGGTGAGGCGCGTGTCGGTACTGGCGTCGCGCACCACCGCACGCCGGCCCGCGCGCATGAGGCGCTCGAACTCCGCGCCGAACTCGCGCAGCTGGTAGGGGCCCGCGAGCCGCGGGATACCGTGCGTGTAGTTGCTCGTCACGGTCAGCACGCCGGTCGCGGCGTCGACGGTGGCATAGACGCAACGCTGCACGCCGAGGTGCTGTCCGACGAGCCGCGCCACGGTGGCCGTGATCTCGCCAGGCGTGCCGAGGCCGCGCACCTCGTCCTCGAGTCGGAGCAGCAGGCGATCGGGGCTGACGTCCTGGACGACCCCGAGCATGCCGACGACACGGCCGGTGCTGCCGAGGAGGGGCCGGCCGCGAACGGACACCCAACGTTCCTGCCCGTCGAGCAGGATGCGGTACTCGACGGCGTAGTCGCCGTGCGTCGCGATGGCCTCCTCGACGGCACGCTGCGCGCGTTCCGCGTCTTCGGGAGGGAGGCGCTCGAGAACTTCGGTCCACGTGATGTGGGCCTCGGGCGCGAGCCCGAAGATCTCGGCGCCGCGAGCCGAGAACACCACCTCGTCGGTGATGGCGTTCCAGCTCCAGTCGCCCCGCCGCGCCGCTGCCATCGCCAGGTAGACCCGTTGGGCATCGCGCTCGGCAGCGGCGTGCGCCATCTCGAGT
>JAEYZV010000297.1 GCA_023427865.1 Acidobacteriota bacterium | reverse complement strand
CCGAGTTCAGTGGCAAGGAGCTGATTCAGGGCGAGCCCGACGCGTCCTCGTTCCCCTCGGGCGGCATGCGCTCGACCTTCGAGGCGCGTGGCTACACTGCCTGGGATCCCACCAGCCCGCCCTGGATCTACAAGACGGCCTCGGGCACCACGCTCGTGCTGCCGAGTGCCTTCGTCAGCTGGACCGGCGAGTCGCTCGACAAGAAGACGCCCCTGCTCCGCTCGATCGAAGCGCTCTCGCGGCAGGCCGTCCGGGTGTTGAAGCTGTTCGGCTCGACGGCCGATCGCGTCACGACCACGTGCGGCCCCGAACAGGAGTACTTCCTGATCGACGCCCACTTCTACTACGCCCGGCCCGACCTGATCGGCGCCGGCCGTACGCTCTTCGGCGCGCGCCCGCCAAAGGGCCAGGAGATGGAGGACCAGTACTTCGGCTCCATCCCCGAGCGCGTGCTGGCCTGCATGCGCGAAGTCGAGGACGAGCTCTACGCCATCGGCGTGCCGGTCAAGACCCGTCACAACGAGGTCGCGCCGAGCCAGTACGAGATCGCGCCGATCTTCGAGCAGGCCAACGTCGCCACCGACCACCAGATGATGGTCATGGAGACGCTCAAGCGCGTGGCGCCCAAGCACGGGCTCGCCTGCCTGCTCCACGAGAAGCCGTTTGCCGGCGTCAACGGCTCCGGCAAGCACGTGAACTGGAGCATGTCGGACAACGAGGGCAACAACCTTCTGAATCCCGGCGACACGCCGCACGACAACATCCAGTTCCTCGTGTTCTGCGCCGCCGTGCTGCGCGCGGTCAATCGCTTCCAGGGCCTGCTGCGCATGAGCGTGGCCAGCGCCGGCAACGATCACCGCCTCGGCGCGAACGAGGCGCCGCCGGCCATCATCTCCATCTTCCTCGGCGACATGCTGACGAGCATCTTCGAGCAGATCGAGAAGGGCGCCGCACGCAGCACCCAGCACGGCGGGCTGCTCGAAACCGGCGTCGACGTGCTGCCCAAGCTGCCGCGCGACGCCGGCGACCGGAACCGCACGAGCCCGTTCGCGTTCACGGGCAACAAGTTCGAGTTCCGCGCCGTGTCGTCCAACCAGAGCATCGCCTTCCCCAACATCGCGCTCAACGTCGCGGTCGCGGAGTCGCTCGACTACATCGCGACCGAGCTCGAGAAGGCGATCGAAGGCGGCACCGAGCTCGAAGAGGCGGTCGGCAAGCTGCTCGTCAAGCTCGTGAAGGAGAACAAGCGCATCGTCTTCAACGGCAACGGCTACGCCGATGCGTGGACGAAGGAGGCGGCAAAGCGCGGCCTGCTCAACCTGCGCAACACCGTCGAGGCCCTCCCCGAGCTCACCAAGCCGGAGGTCGTCAAGCTGTTCGAGTCGTACAAGGTGCTCACCAAGCGGGAGCTCGAGGCGCGGCTGGCCATCAACTTCGAGGCCTACATCAAGACCATCAACATCGAGGCGCAGACGATGGTGCTGATGGCCAACCGGTACATCCTGCCGGCAGTCCTCGGCTACCTGACGCAGGTCGCGAGCGCGGTGGCCGCAGGCAAGGCCGCCGGACTCCAGAGCAAGGAGGCCAAGAAGCTCCTCGCCGAGGTGACGCGGCTGGTCGACACCTTCAAGCAGCGGACGGTGGCGCTGCAGAACGCTCTCGCCCACGAGGGCAACGGCGACCAGCACAAGCACGCCAAGTACATGCGCGACAAGATCGTGCCCGCCATGGCGGCGCTGCGCGAGACGGGCGACAGCATCGAGTGCCTCGTCCCTTCGAACGACTGGCCGCTCCCGACCTACAGGGAAATGCTGTTCATCAAGTAGGAGGTAGGGGCGCCTCTCGGAGGCGCCCGGTTGCCTAACGACGCCCTTGGCGGCGGCGTGCTATCGGCAACCGGTGGCGAAGCGCTCGCACTCCGCCACTTGTCACCGCCCCGGGGCAGCTCAGAGAGCTGCCCCTACCTTTTTCTTTCCCTTCGCCTGCCGTATCCTTGCACGGGTCCTCCGCGCCTCAGGTAGGCTGCAGGCCGCAGGCCCACGCGTTCCCCCCGAATGAGCACCACCTACACCGCGAAAGACATCACCGTCCTCGAGGGGCTCGAGCCCGTCCGCAAGCGCCCCGGGATGTACATCGCCGGCGTCGGCGCCGCCGGCCTGCACCACCTGGTGTGGGAGATCCTCGACAACGCCATCGACGAGGCGATGAACGGGTATGCCACGCAGATCGGCGTGACGCTGCACGCCGACGGCAGCTCGATCACCGTCACCGACGATGGGCGCGGCATCCCGGTCGACGTGCATCCGAAGACGAAGAAGACGGCCCTCGAGGTGATCTTCACCGTGCTGCATGCGGGCGGCAAGTTCGAGCAGGGCAACTACAAGACGTCGGGGGGGCTGCACGGCGTCGGCGCCAGCGTCGTCAACGCGCTGTCGAAGGAACTGGTGGCCACCGTCAAGCGCGATGGCGTCCTCTGGGAGCAGCGGTTCCGGCAGGGTGCGCCGCAAGGGGCGGTGAAGAAGCTCGGGCCGGCGCGCGGCACCGGCACCACCGTCTACTTCCACCCCGACGCGACGATCTTCCCGAAGATCGAGTTCGACGCCGACACGATCGCGCAGCGGCTCGAGATTGCCAGCTACCTGCATCGCGGCCTGAAGATCACCTTCGAGAACGAGGTGACGCGGCAGAAGGTCACCTACAGCCACTCCGAAGGCATCGCCGACTACCTGAAGAAGCTCGTCGGCGAGCGGAGCGCACGCGCGGTGCACGACACGCCGTTCGTGATCGCGCGTGATGGCGCGCTGCGCCTCGACCTGGCGCTGCAGTGGACCGAATCGACCGACGAGCACCTGCGCAGTTACGTCAACGGCATCCCGACCGGGTCGGGCGGCACGCACGAGAACGGCCTGCGGGCCGGCCTCGGCAAGGCGATGCGCAACTTCATCGACACGCACAACCTCACGCCGCGCGGCGTGACCTTGACCGCCGAGGATCTCCGCGAAGGCCTCATCGGCGTGCTCAGCGTATTCGTCGAGGAACCGCAGTTCCAGGGGCAGACGAAGGATCGGCTGAACAACCCTGAAGTGATGTCGGCAGTGGACGGGCTCGTGCGTCCCGCGCTGGAGCACTGGCTGAACCACAACATCTCGATCGCCGAGGCCATCGTCGCACGCGTCATCCTCGCGGCCCGCGCGCGCGAGGCCAGCCGCGCCGCACAGCAGGAAGTCACGCGCAAGACGGCGACCGCCCATCGCCTGACGCTGCCGGGCAAGCTCGCGGACTGCACGACGACCAACCGCGGCCTGAGCGAGCTGTTCATCGTCGAAGGCGATTCGGCCGGCGGCTCGGCCAAGCAGGGGCGCGATCGCGTGCGGCAGGCCATCCTGCCGCTGCGGGGCAAGGTGCTCAACAC
>JAEYZV010000203.1 GCA_023427865.1 Acidobacteriota bacterium | reverse complement strand
CTACGACACCTACGCGCAGTTCCTCGCCAACCGCGGATACGCCGTGCTGCAGCCGAACTTCCGCGCCTCCACGGGCTACGGCAAGAAGTTCCTGAACCTCGGCAACGGCAAGTGGGGCGAGACCATGCAGGACGACATCACGTGGGGCGTGAAGCACCTCGTGAGCCAGGGCACCGTGGACCCGAAGCGCGTCGGCATCATGGGCGGCTCGTACGGCGGCTACGCCACCCTGGCCGGCCTCGCGTTCACGCCCGACGTCTACGCCGCGGGTGTCGCGATCGTCGCGCCGTCGAACCTGATCACGCTGCTGGACTCGATCCCCCCGTACTGGGAATCGATTCGCACCGTGTTCAACGTACGCATGGGCGATCCGACCAAGCCCGAGGACAAGGCCCGGCTGATGAAGCAGTCGCCGTTGAACTCGGCCGCGAAGATCACCTCGCCGCTGCTCGTCGTGCAGGGCCAGAACGACCCGCGCGTCAAGCGTGCGGAGTCGGATCAGATCGTGGTGGCGCTGCGCGATCGCGGCTTCCCGGTCGAGTATCTCGTTGCCCCGGACGAAGGGCACGGCTTCGCGCGGCCCGTCAACAACATGGCGATGATTGCTGCCGCCGAGAAGATCCTGGCCAGGCATCTCGGTGGTCGCCACCAGGAGGACGTGCCGGCCGACGTCGCGACGCGCCTGAAGGAGATCACGGTCGATCCGAAGACGGTGACGCTGGCGGCTCCGACGTCGTCGAGCGCGGTCGGCACACCGGCGCCGGCTGTGGATCTCGCGCCCATGAAGGCGAGCTACACGGCGTCGCTCGACGTGGGTGGCCAGAACATCGGCATGAAGATCGCGCAGGAGATCCGCGAGGAGAACGGCGAGTGGGTCGCGGTGGAGACCGCCGAGACCCCGATGGGCCAGGCCGTGGACACGAGCGTGCTCGCCAAGGGCACGCTCCTGCCGCGCAAGCGCACCGTGACGCAGGGCCCGGTGGACATCTCGATCGAGTACGCCCCGAACGCCGCCACCGGAACGATGACGATGAACGGGCAATCGAGGTCCATGAACGTGGCACTCGACGGGCCGGTGTTTGCCGACGGCCCGGGCGCGCACACCGTCATCGCCAGGCTGCCGCTCGCCGAAGGCTACACCACGGCGTTCCGCAACATCGACCTGCGCTCGCAGAAGGTCGAGGTGAAGCAGCTGAAGGTCGTCGGTAAGGAGTCGGTCACGGTGCCGGCAGGGACGTTCGACGCGTGGAAGGTGGAGGTCGCCGCGGCTGAGAGCGGCGGGACCACCACACTCTGGGTGGCACCCGACACCCGGCAGGTCGTGAAGATCGGCGCGACGCTGCCCCAGATGAACGGCGCGGTGCTGACCGCGGAACTGGACAAGTAGGCGCGTCGGGCGAGGCCCGACGCCTACGTACCGCGGCGCGAACGCAGAAGACCCGACGCCTACGCACCGCGGCGCGATCGCGTAAGGCCCGACGCCTACCCTCAGACGCCGTACGTCGCCGGAACCATCCTCCGCACGCAGGTACGCAGCCGCCGGGCCTCGCCCGGCGGTCCTATCTGTTCACGTACGCCAGCACGATCAACACGGCGACGATGATCAGCGCGACCTTCACCCAGCTGACCGGGTAGGTCCCGCCCATGCGCCCGTTCGACGCGTTCACCACCACTTGGTACGGCCTGGTCCGGTAGACGTACGTCATCACGTACACCGGCACCAGCACGTGCTTGAACGTGCGGCCGCCCCACTGCGGCGACATCACGAGGTTCTGGTACGTGTCGCCGGGGATCTCGGCGATACACATCTGCCGCAGTTCCTCGTGCATGCGCGCCAGGGCCTGCTCTGCGGCATCGACCAGCACGACCTGGTACTGCTCCACGACGTGGCCCGACAGGTAACCGGTGTCGTACGGGACGAGCTCCTGCGTCGGGAAGGGTTCGATCTGCCCCAGTAGCCCGCGATCGATGCCGCGGGTGCCAGGGATGAGCGCATCGTCGAAGAAGTGATCGACGACCCCGGCGGCGGGTTCCCAACGGACGCGGCGCACGCGGTTGTTGCCCTGCTTCACGTAGTAGTAGTGCCCGGCCTCGGCGCGCCAGGGGCAGTGCACGCGCGCGTCGAACGTCCAGTACGGGATGTAGAGTCCGTGGAGGGTGTCGACGAGCGCCTTGCGCTTGAACGCGCTGGGCGCCAGCCACTTGCTGGCGAACCAGTGGCGCACCGTCTCGCGCACCTGGGCTTCGCTGATGCGGAACGGCAGCAGGCTCGACGGCGTGATCGGCGGCGTGATCGACGCGTAGTCGACCAGCGCCGGCGAGCCGCAGAACTCGCAGTTCTGCCCGACCCGCTGCGGCTCGTAGACCATCACCGCCTTGCACGACTGGCACTGGACGCTGCGGGTTTCGGCACGCCAGCCGCGTTCGTCGTCGCGTGTCTCGCGTAGCGCCCGTTCGAGATCCAGCTCCTCGATCGGGCCCGTCCCGTCCTTGAACGAATACTGCGACTCGGTGCCGCAGAACGGGCACACGAGCCGCTGTCTGGCGGCGTTCCACTCCGCCTGCGCCCCGCACGCGGCGCACACGTGCTTCTGCAGCGCGAGGATGTCCTGCGGAATCGGAGGTGCTACAGTCACGTAGCCTGCCGCCTGCGTGAATCAGCTGGCCAGGTATGAATCCAGCGCGCCGCGCGTGATCCGATAGGTCGAGCCGATCTTCTTCGCCTTCAGCTCGCCGGCCTCGATGACGGCCATCACGTCGGCATCGGACACGCCGAGGACCTTCGCGACGTCGGCGACGCCGAGCAGGTCGGGCGTCGGCGGCGCGGCCGCCCCGGCCCCGGCCCCGATCGGCCCCGCTCCCGGAGCCACCGGCGGCGTCGGCGCCGCCGTCATGCCGCTCTGCTGCAGCATCTGCTGCGC
>JAEYZV010000116.1 GCA_023427865.1 Acidobacteriota bacterium | reverse complement strand
CTGTCGGACGACAGGGATCGCCTGACGCGCACCGGGCGCCTGCTGCTCGTCGTCGAGGACGACGCCGCCTTTGCGGGGATCCTGTGCGAACTCGCTCACGAACTCGAGTTCGACTGCGTCCTCGCCTCCACCTCCGACGAGGGGTGGCGGCTCGCGGTCGAGATGCGGCCGACCGGCGTTCTCCTGGACGTCGGCCTGCCCGACGGCTCCGGCCTGGCGCTCCTCGATCGACTCAAACGCACGCCTGCGACCCGCCACATCCCGGTCCACATGATGTCGGTGGACGACCACACGCAGACCGCGCTGACACTTGGCGCGGTCGGCTACGCGATCAAGCCGGCAGACCGCGAGACGCTCGTCGAGAGCCTGCGGCGCATCGAGCAGCAGACGCGGCGCGACATGCGCCGCCTGCTGATCGTCGAGGACGACGCGACGCTGCGCGCCAGCATGGTGGAGCTCCTGCGCCTCGAGGTCGTCGAACTGCACGACGTCGGCACTGCCGCCGAGGCGCTCTCGGCGCTGGAGCACGCCAGCTACGACTGCGTCGTGCTCGATCTCAGCCTGCCCGACGCGAGCGGATTCGACGTGCTCGACAAGATGAGCGCGAGCAGCAAGCACGCGTTCCCGCCGGTCATCATCTACACGGGACAGGCACTGTCGGGTGAGGAAGAGGAGCGGCTGCGCCGCTATTCCCGGTCGGTCATCGTCAAGGGCGCGCGCTCACCGGAGCGGCTCCTCGACGAAGTCACGCTGTTCCTGCACCGCGTCGAGGCCGCGTTGCCGAGCGAGTCGCAGCGCATGCTTCGCGCGGCGCGCGAACGCGACGAGCTGTTCGAGGGCCGCCGCATCCTGCTCGCCGAGGACGACGTGCGGAACATCTTCGCGCTGTCGGCCGTGCTCGAGCCGCGCGGCGCGACGATGGTCATCGCGCGCAACGGACGCGAAGCCGTGGAACTGGCCACCGCGCAGCCGCCCGATCTCGTGCTGATGGACATCATGATGCCCGAGATGGACGGGCTCACCGCCATCCGCACGCTGCGTGCGAACCCGGCGTTGAAGAGCCTGCCGATCATTGCGCTCACCGCGAAGGCGCGGCCCGACGACCGCGCGCAGTGCCTTGCGGCTGGAGCCAACGACTACATGGCCAAGCCAGTCGACATCGACAAGCTCGTGTCGCTGTGCCGCGTGTGGATGGCCCGATGAACCGTGCCGGCGCCCCTGCGGGCGAGGCGCTGCCCGACCTCGAGCTCGACCTGCTGCTCGAGGCGATCTGGCGTCGGTACTCCTACGACTTCCGCCACTACGCGCGCGCATCCCTGCGGCGACGCGTCATCGGGGCGATGCGGAGGCTCGGCGTCGCGCGCGTGTCACAGCTGCAGGACGCGGTCCTGCACGACCCGGCGGCGTTCACCCAGCTGCTCGCGCTGATCGCGGTACCGGTCAGTGACTTCTTCCGGGACCCGCCGTACTTCGTCGCGCTGCGCGAGGAAGTCTTTCCGCTGCTGGCCACCTACCCGTCGCTCAAGGTGTGGATTGCCGGCTGCAGCACCGGCGAGGAGGCGTACTCCACCGCCATCCTGCTCGAGGAGCTGGGGCTGCTGGAGCGCACGCTCATCTATGCCACCGACATCAACCCGGCCGCGCTGAGGACTGCGGAAGACGCGGTGTACCCGCTGGCGCGGGTGGCCGGGTTCACGCGCAACTACCAGGCCGCCGGCGGCACGGCGTCGCTTGCCGACTACTACACGGCGGCTTACGATCGCGTGGTCTTCGACCGCCGGCTGCGTGCGCGGGTCACGTTCTCCGATCACTCGCTCGCCACCGATGCGGTGTTTGCCGAAGTGCAGTTCGTCTCGTGCCGCAACGTGCTGATCTACTTCGATCGGCAGCTGCAGGAGCGCGCCATCCAGCTGTTCCATGATGCGCTCGTGCCGCGCGGCTATCTCGGCATCGGCGCGCGCGAGAGTCTCCACGCCTTTCGCGCCGCGAACGCGTTCGAACTCGTGGCGCGCGACGCCCGCATCTACCGGAGACTCGCGTGATTGCCCGGCTCGGGCGTGCGCTGCGCCGGCAGCCCCCGGCCGCTGTCGCCATCGGCGCGTCGGCCGGAGCCGTGGAGGCGCTGATGCAGCTGCTCCCGGAGCTGCCGGCCGACCTCGGCGTGCCCGTACTCGTCGTTGTCCACGTGCCGGCCGATCGACGCAGTGCCCTGCCACAAGTGTTCGAAAGGGTCTGTGCGTTGCCGACCCGGGAAGCGGAAGACAAGATCATGCCCGAGCCGTCCACCATCTACTTTGCCCCGTCGGACTATCACCTGCTCGTCGAACGGGATGGCACGCTGGCGCTGTCGGTCGACGAGCCCGTGCACCATTCGCGTCCCTCGATCGACGTGCTGTTCGATTCGGTGGCGGAGGCGCATGGCAAGCGCGCCCTCGGCATCCTGCTGTCCGGCGCGAGCCGCGACGGCGCCGACGGGCTGGCGCGTCTGCATCGCGCAGGCGCGCATACATGGGTGCAGGAGCCGTCCACCGCGTCGGTCCCGGTGATGCCGCGCGCGGCGCTCGCGCTCGCGCCGCACGTCACGCTCGATCCGCGGAGCATGGGTCT
Organism: Acidobacteriota bacterium; assembly: GCA_023427865.1. Lineage (GTDB taxonomy): Bacteria > Acidobacteriota > Vicinamibacteria > Vicinamibacterales > Vicinamibacteraceae > Luteitalea. The sequence goes on along the minus strand of JAEYZV010000116.1, from coordinate 2,147 downwards.
GGCGATGGCGGCATGGAGGACGGCACGTGGCTGACGTCGGCACGCTGCCCGGAACGATCCCGCAGGTCACCGGCACCCTCACGCCGGTGTCGGTGCTGGCCGTGGACGACATCCCGGACAACCTCGACGTGCTCGAAGCGTTGCTGGCCGAGCCCGGGCTTCGCGTGCTTCGTGCGTCGAGCGGCCAGGAGGCGCTCGAGCTCCTGCTGCAACACGAGGACGTCGCGGTCGCCCTGCTCGACGTGCAGATGCCGGAGATGGACGGCTTCGAACTCGCCGAGTTGATGCGGGGCGCCGAGCGGACGCGGCACATCCCCATCATCTTCCTCACGGCGGCGGCGCCTGAGGCGGCACGCCTGTTTCGCGGCTACGAAGCGGGTGCCGTGGACTTCCTGTTCAAGCCGCTCGACATCTCCCTCGTCCGCAGCAAGGTGCAGGTCTTCATCGAGCTGTTCCGGCAGCGGCAGCAACTCGCGTCGCAGCTCGAGGAGCAGGCGCAGCTCGTGCGCATGTCGGAGATGCTCTTCGGCGTGCTCGGGCACGACCTGCGCACGCCGCTCAGCGCCATCGTCACGTCGGCGGAAGTGTTGCGCCTGCGTTCGCAGGGCGACGAGACGCTGCAACGAGTGGCCACCACGATCCAGTCGGCGGCGGGCCGCATGACGCGGCTCATCGCGCAGTTGCTCGATTTCGGCGCCGCTCGCCTGGGCAATCTGCCGATCGACCCGCGGCCGACGCACCTCGGGCCGCTGTGCGAGACGGCAATCGGCGAACTGCGCGAGCGCGGGACGTTCGAGGTGCACGAGAGCGGCGACGTGTCGGGGACGTGGGATCCCGATCGTCTGCTGCAGGTCCTCTCCAACCTGCTCGGCAACGCGGTGCAGCACGGCGAGGCGGGCGCGCCGGTGCAGGTGCGACTCTGTGGCACCGATCCGGACATGGTGATCATCGAAGTGGCCAACGTCGGCGCGATGCCGCCCGACACTGCGGCAACGTTGTTCACGCCGTTCGCGTCCTCGAGCGCATCCACGCGCGGCACAGGGCTCGGGCTCTACATCGTCGACCACGTGGTGAAGGCGCACGGCGGGGAGGTGTCGGGCCGCAGCGAGGGCGGGCGCACGATCTTCACCGTGCGGGTGCCGCGGCACATCCGCGGCCGCACGCCGCGGGCCGGCGGCGCACTGAGGTAACGGCGGAACGGCGGAACGTCAGAGCGGTAGGGCCGGCTCTCCGAGCCTGGCCCGACGAACGTCGGGAGGCGGGAAGCGGGATCACGCGGGGACGCGGGCAACGACCGATGTAGCCGTCGTCGCCTCGGCGACGTGTACAGGCTGCGGCTGCCGACGTCGAAGGCTCGAGGCCGCACGACGAAGGCCGTCGCTCTTGCGCTAACGACGCGCCTCGCGCACGAGATGGCCCAGCTCGGGCAGTACGAGCTTCTCCATCGCGAGGCGAACGGCGGCTTCGGACCCCGGCAGCGCGATGATGACGCGACACTGCGATATCCCGGCGCACGCGCGGCTCAACATCGCCGCCGGCCCAATGGCCTCGTAACTGAGCATGCGGAACAGCTCGCCGAAGCCCGGGATCGGCTTGTCGAGCAGCTTCATGAGCGCCTCGTGCGTGTTGTCGCGCTTGGCCACGCCCGTGCCGCCGGTCGTGATGATGGCGTCCACGTCGTCGCGCGACCGCTGACGTTGCACCCACCCGAGGACGGCGGTCTCGTCGTCGCGGACCAGGCCGCGCGCCACGATCTCGTGTCCCTGTGACTCGAGCAGGTCGAGCACCGCGGCGCCGCCCGTGTCGGTGTCGAGCGTTCGCGTGTCGCTGATCGCGAGGACGGCGCAGCGGATGGACCTGGGTGCCGCCGCACGGTGGGCTTCATGAGACACGCAAGGATTATAGGATTGCGCGGCACAACCGGACGTTCACCGTCCGCGATGCGACAATCGCCGCATGCGGATGCGCTGCGCTGCGCTCGTCGCCCTCGTCCTCGGATCCGTCTTCGCCACCCTGCCCGCGCTCGATGCCCGCGACGTGCCGGCGCCGCTCGATGCCCGCGCGCGGCAGTGGGTCGACCGGACGCTCGCCTCGCTGTCGCTCGACGAACGTGTCGGCCAGGTGCTCGCCTCGTCGTTCCTGGCGAC
>JAEYZV010000099.1 GCA_023427865.1 Acidobacteriota bacterium | reverse complement strand
CCATTCAGCGTGCTCGACCCTCACAGGATAAGCGAATGCTTGCGCGACGCAAGACGTCAACGTGACATAGTCGGGACGAACAACGACGAGCGCCGGACGCCCCCGCCGCGCCGCACCGTCTCGGCGGTCGACGCGTCCCTCACGGTGATCCGGGGACTCAGCCGAGGGTGAGCAGATAGCCGGCCAGCCCCGCCCCGGCGACGAGCAGCGTCATGCCGACGATGCGCGGCAGGGGCAGCCCGCCGCCGATGAGGTCCTCGCCGGCGAGGAACCTGCGGCGCAGCCGCTGGTATTCCCAGAGGGAGAGTCCCTGCACGACGATGCCGAGCAACACGACCGCGGTGCCGATCCAGAGCGAGAGGCCCGTGCTCGACGACGCACCTGCCGAACGGGCCGTGTCGCCGCCCATCTGATGCATCTGCTTCAGGAAGAGTCCGAGCCTCGCGATCACGAAGCCGAAGGCCATCAGCGCCAGCCCGGTGCGTGTCCAGGCGAGGAACGTCCGCTCGATGGCGAAATACACGCGCGGGTCGCGAACGTCGTTGTCGGGCATGCGCCCACGGTACACCCACGCTGGTCAGCCCGCCCGCGCGCCGGCGCGGAACGTGCTTGGATGCGCGTGTACTCGTGGCGGCGCTGCGAGCTGGAGATGGAGCGAACGATGGACGGTCTGGAGCGGTTTCGGGAGGCGCAGGACGACGAGCATGCCGGCATGGAGGCCGCGCTCGGGGAGTTGCGGCAGGGGCACAAGCGCGGGCACTGGATCTGGTACGTGTTCCCGCAACTCGCGGGGCTCGGGGTGTCCGAGACGTCGCGCCGGTTCGGCATCCGCGGGCGTGACGAGGCGGAAGCCTACCTGCGCGATCCGATCCTGCGCGATCGGCTCATGGGTGCGGTGGACGTCGTGGTCGAGCAGCTGTGTCGCCTGCAGCCGCCCCGACTCGAGCACCTCATGGGGAGCCGCATCGACGCGCAGAAGCTCGTCTCGTCGCTGACGCTCTTCGAGGTCGTTGCCGCCGACCTCCACGCGCGTGAACGCGACGAGGCACACGCGCAACTGGCAGAGCAGGCCGGCGAAGTGCTGGCGGTTGCCGAGTCGCAGGGCTACGAGCGCTGCGCGTTCACGCTGCAGCGGCTCGCGGAAAGCGAAACGTGATGTGAGGCCGCGGCGTGGGTCTTGGAAAGGAGAAGGGCGCGTTCCGATCTACCCTACGCGCCATGCACAGCCATTCGGTGTCCATGCTCGGGACGGGACTCATCGGCGACTTCTACACGCGGACGCTGCATGCGCAACGCAGCCGCGATCGTGTCGGCGTCGTCTATTCGCGCACACCGGAGCGTGCGGCCGCGTTCAGTGAGCGCTGGGGCGTCCCGCACGGCCTCACCGACATGCGTGCGGCCATCGAGCACCCCGACACCGACGTGGTCGTGGTGGCGCTGCCGAACCACCTGCACGAGGAAGCGATCGCCCTAACCGCCCGCGCGGGCAAGGCCGTGCTGTGCACCAAGCCGCTCGGTCGCACGGCCGAGGAGGCGTGGCGCATGTTGCAGGCGGTCGAGCAGGCCGGTGTCTTTGCCGGCTACCTCGAGGACCTCTGCTACACGCCGAAGACGCTCAAGGCCATCGCCTCGGTGGAGGAGGGCGCGGTGGGCGAGGTGACGTGGGTCCGCGCGCGAGAGGCCCATCCGGGTCCGCACGCCGCCTGGTTCTGGGATCATCGCCTCACGGGCGGCGGCGCCATCATCGATCTCGGCTGCCACTGCATCGAGATCATCAGGAACTTCGTCGGCAAGGGGAACCGCCCGGTCGAGGTGATGTGCTGGGCCGACACGCTCGTGCATCCGATCGAGGCGGAGGACAACGCGGTGGCGCTCGTGCGCTTCGCCTCCGGTGCCGTCGGGCAGTTCGAGGTGAGCTGGACCTTCAGGGGCGGCATGGACCTGCGCGACGAAGTTGCCGGCACGCACGGCACCATCTGGCTGAACCACTTCCTCAGGACCGGGTACGAGATGTTCACGGCCGCACCGCGAGCGGACTACGTCGCCGAGAAGGCGGAGACCGCCGACGGTTGGCTGTTCCCGGTCGGTGACGAGGCGGCCGAACTCGGCTACGTCGACATGTTCACCGACATGTTCGACGCGATGGAACAGCAGCGCGCACCGCGCGAGACGTTCTACGACGGCGTGGTGGTGAACGCGGTGATGGACGCCGCCTATCGATCGGCGCGCTCGCGCTTGTGGGAGCCGATTGCGTTGCCGGAATGGAGAGGCGGGGAGATGCCGCGGGTGCGCGTCGAACCGGAGGTGTACGACGGCCGGCTCGTGATCAAGCGTGAGCTGCTTCCCGATGGCCGGGCGAAGTTGATCCTCCGCGATCCGGCCACCGGCGATTTCTCGGAACACGTCAGGTAGGCCCGCTGTCCCAGCGGGCCGTCCGCCACGAGGCCCAGCGGGCCGCCTGCCACGAGCCCCAGCGGGCCCTCTGCCACGAGGGCCCGCGGGCCGTCTGCCACGAGCCGGACTACGCGAGCGGCGACTGCACCATCCCGGATCCCACGTCGGCGACGTCGAAGCTCCCGATGATGTCGGCCTTCGTGCCCGACGCGATGACGTTGGCCTTCAGCAGCGAACCGGGCACGGGGCCGTCCTGTGCCAGGCGCTGCATCCACAGCGCGGCGACACCCGCGACGTGCGGCGTGGCCATGCTGGTGCCACTCATGGCGACGAGGCCGCCCGTGTGGCGCGCCGACTGGATGCCGACACCCGGACCCGACACGAGCACGTTCGTGTTGCTGAACGACGCCACGGCGAACTTGCTGCCGCTCTGGCCCAGGGCTGCCACCGATATCAGCCCTTCCGAAACCGCCGGCGGACTGCAGGCGATCTCGAAGTCCGCATTCTCGTCGCGGCGGCTCTCGTTGCCTGCCGCGGCCACGATGAGCGTCGTCTCGCCGAACGCCTCGCGTGCGCGGATGAGCGATGCGAGCCGTTCGAAGAGCAGCACGTTCTGGCGGTAGCCCTCGAGGGCGATCGTCGTGGCGAGATCGGTCGGCAGCCCGCGCTGGCCGATCAGGAAGTCGACGAAGCCCGGGAAGTCGATGCCGAGCGACATCGAGATCACGTTGGCGCCTTCCTCGACGGCCCAGTTGATCGCCTGCACGATCGAGTCGCTGCCGCCGCCGTTGTCGCCGAGCACCTTGCCGATGAGCGCCTTCTTGACGCCGCGTGCGACGCCGATGCGCGTGCCGTCCACGTCGCGGCCGAAGATGGTGCCGGCGCAATGGGTGCCGTGCCCGTGCGTATCGCCGTTGCCCTCGCCGGTGAAGTCCTGCTCGACGATCGTGACGCCTGCAAAGGCCGGGTGCTGGTTGGCGATGCCCGTGTCGAGCACGGCCACGACCACGTCCGATCCATCGAACGGCGACAGGTCGGCTTTCACGGCCGAGATGCCCCATGCCGTGCCGCCGGCCGCCGCGTCGGCGTCCTCGGGTCTCGGCACCGGCGTGATGAGTCGCATCGGGATCACGGGCGCCACGGCCCTGACGTCTTTCCGTGCAGCCAGGGCGCGGCTGGCCCGACGCTCGAGCTCGTCCACTTCGACCTGGAGCCCGACCTCGGTACTGGTGCCTCCGGCCGGTCCGGCCATCGGTCCGCGGGGACGCGACGATTCACGCAGGATGACGTACTTCTCCTTCATGAACTCCTCCTGTGACGTGTGTGCGTCCCCGCGACACGAGCGGCCCGGGAACGTGCATGTGCCTGTGCTCACAACAACGCCGCGCCGCCACCGAACGCACACGAGGCAGGCGGTCGAGCGTCGGGCAGCGTCGCAATGTGTGGTGACGGTGGATGGTCGTGCCGGACGGCGGAACGTCACTGAACTGGACTGAAGTCGTCTCAGGGCTGCAGCGGTGTGGCCGGGAGGCGATACGCTTATCGGCGACCGATGCCCACGACAACCGATCTCATGGGGCGACTCCTCGAATGATGCAGGACATGGCGACGCAGGTTCCCGGTTTCATCTGCTTCGATCACGTGGCCGTTGCGGTGCCGCCCGGCGAGCTCGAGGCCCACGTGCAGGCGTATGCGGCGCTCGGCTTCACCGAGATCCATCGTGAGGACGTGCATGGCACCGATCAGGTGCGTGAGGTGCTGCTGCGGGTCGGCAATGGCCCGAATCTCGTGCAATTGCTGGAGCCACTCACGCCGGAATCGCCCGTCGCCAGGCAGATCGAGAAGAACGGCGGCCGTGGCGGACTGGCGCACGTCGCGCTGCGCGTCGGCGACATCCGGGTCGCGTTCGACGCCATGAAGGCGAGAGGGTTCCGGATCATCGACGCCGCGCCCCGCAAGGGCTCGCGCGGAACGACCGTGTTCTTCGTCCACCCGAAGACGACGCAGACGGCGTCGTTTGGCTACATCCTCGAGGTCGTGCAGGAGGGCCGTGATGGCTGATCTCCCGGACGGCGCTCCGTTGACGCTGCGCGAGTCGTTTCCGCCTGTGTCGACCGCGGAATGGGACGCCCTGGTGCGGCGTGACCTGAAAGGCGCCGACTACGAGGGGCGGCTCGTGTGGCAGACCGAGGACGGGGTGCCGGTCCGGCCGTTCTACCGGAGCGAAGACCTCGTTGGAATCGAGGCGCAGACCAGAGCGGTGCCGGGCGAGCCCCCATTCGTGCGTGGCGACGCGCGGCCATGGCAGATCACCGAGGCACCAGCGTGGCCAGCCGACGCCGTGCGCGCCGACCTGTGGCACGACGCTGGCGCGACCGCCGTGCAGCAGATCGCCTGGGCGATCGCGGCGGGCGTCGATCGCCTCGTCGGGGTTGACCCGGTCGGACACGGTAGGGCCAGCTCTCCGAGCCCGGTCGTGAAGGCGTCGGCAGGCGGCATCGAGTTCGTGTTCGCGGTGGGGTCGGCGTACTTCATCGAGATCGCGAAGCTGCGCGCCGTGCGGCTGCTCTGGGCGACGGCCCTCGGTGCCCTGCAGCCGTCAGGGCCCGGCATTGCGGCGGTGCGGATCCACGTCCGTACGGCGCGCGCCAACAAGAGCGGGTCGGACCCGCACAGGAACCTGCTCAGGTCCACGACGGAAGCGATGTCGGCGGCCATCGGCGGCGCCGACACGGTGCTGGTCGAACCGCACGGGTTCGATCCGCATCTCGCGATCAACGTGCAGCGCATCCTCGTCGAGGAGGCGCACCTCGACGTCGTCGCCGACCCGGGCGGCGGCTCGTACTACGTCGAGCGCCTGACCGACGGACTGGCGCGCGAGGCCTGGGCGTCGTTCCAGCGCATCGAAGCGGTGGGCGGGTACGCGGCGGCGATCGCCGCAGGACTGATCGCCGAGCAGCTGCCGGATCCGCATGCTGCGGAAGTGGCGGCGAGCTCGCCCCGGGATGACGCGACGGGCACACGGCCGGACTTCTCGCACGTCGATTACCGGTCGGGTGCTCAGGCAGGCCCTGCACGGGGCGATGCCCGGCGGCCATCGCCCCGGCCCAGGATGACGCCTGAACAGATCCCGCTGAAGGCGTACTACACGCACGAGGATCTGGAGGGGCTCGAGCACCTCGAGTACGCGGCCGGCCTGCCGCCGTTCCTGCGCGGTCCCTACGCCACGATGTACGCGTTGCAGCCGTGGACGATCCGGCAGTACGCAGGATTCTCGACGGCGGAGGAGTCCAACGCGTTCTACCGGCGCAACCTCGCGGCGGGCCAGAAGGGGCTGTCTGTCGCGTTCGACCTCGCGACGCACCGCGGGTACGACTCCGACAACCCGCGCGTCGTCGGCGACGTGGGCAAGGCGGGTGTGGCGATCGACACGGTCGAGGACATGAAGATCCTCTTCGATCGGATCCCGCTCGAGCGGATGTCGGTGTCCATGACCATGAACGGGGCCGTGCTTCCGATCATGGCGTTCTTCATCGTCGCGGCCGAGGAGCAGGGCGTCCGGCCGGAGCAGCTCACCGGCACGATCCAGAACGACATCCTCAAGGAGTTCATGGTCCGCAACACCTACATCTACCCGCCGGCGGCGTCGATGCGGATCGTCGGCGAGATCTTCCGCTACTGCGCCGAGCGGATGCCGCGCTTCAACGGCATCTCGATCAGTGGGTATCACATGCAGGAGGCGGGGGCGACGGCCGACATCGAGCTCGCGTACACGCTGGCCGACGGCCTCGAGTACATCCGCACGGGCATCGCGGCCGGCCTCGACATCGACAGCTTCGCGCCGCGCCTCAGCTTCTTCTGGGGCATCGGCATGAACCACTTCATGGAGATCGCCAAGCTGCGCGCCGCGCGCGTGCTCTGGGCGATGCTCGTGAAGCGCTTCGAACCGAAGGACCCGAAGTCGATGGCGCTGCGGGCGCACTCGCAGACGTCGGGATGGAGCCTCACGGCACAGGACGCGTTCAACAACGTCACCCGCACCTGCGTGGAGGCGCTTGCGGCGGTGCTCGGCGGCACGCAGTCGCTGCACACCAATGCGCTCGACGAGGCGATTGCGCTGCCCAGCGACTTCTCGGCGCGCATCGCGCGCGACACGCAGATCTACCTGCAGGAGGAGACCGGCATCACGCGGGCGGTCGATCCGTGGGGAGGGAGCTACTACGTCGAGCGCCTGACGCACGAGTTGATGCACAAGGCCTGGCACCACATCCAGGAGGTCGAGGGCCTCGGGGGGATGGCCAGGGCGATCGACACGGGCCTGCCGAAGATGCGGATCGAGGAAGCGGCGGCGCGGCGACAGGCACGCATCGACTCCGGACGCGAGGTGATCGTCGGCGTCAACGCGTACACGCGCGCCGACGAGCCGCCTCTCGAGCTGCTGGAGGTCGACAACGCCGCGGTGCGGGAGGCGCAGGTGCGTCGGCTGTCGGACGTGCGGGCGTCGCGCGACGAGGCCGCGGCACGGCAGGCGCTGGAGGCGCTCACGCGAGCGGCTGCCGACCGCCACGGGAACCTCCTGGCGATTGCCGTCGACGCGGCCCGGGCGCGTGCAACGCTCGGCGAGATCTCCGACGCGCTGGAGAAGGCGTTCGGGCGCTACCAGGCAGTCGGTCGTACCATCTCCGGTGTGTACTCCTCCGAGAACGAGCGGGACCCGGAGTTCCAGCGGGCGCGGCAGATGGCCGAGCGCTTTGCGGCAGACGAGGGCCGGCGCCCGCGCATCCTCGTGGCCAAGCTCGGACAGGATGGCCACGATCGCGGCTCGAAGGTGATTGCGACGGCGTTTGCCGATCTCGGGTTCGACGTCGATGTCGGCCCGTTGTTCCAGACGCCCGACGAAGCGGCGCGCATGGCCGTCGACAACGACGTCCACGTGCTCGGTGTCTCGAGCCTTGCCGGTGGGCACAAGACGCTCGTGCCCGCGGTGATCGCGGAGCTCGCACGGCTCGGGCGCGGTGACGTGCTCGTGATCGTGGGCGGCGTGATTCCGCCGCAGGACCATGCCTTCCTGCAGGAGGCGGGCGTGACGGCGGTGTTCGGTCCAGGCAGCGTGATTCCGGTGTGCGCGCAGCAGATCCTCGAGGCGCTCGGGACGACGCGCGCGGCATGACGCGGCGGCGACTGCCGGTCGAAGCCTATGTCGACGGCGTGCAGCGTGGCGATCGCATGCTGCTCGCGCGCGCCATCACGCTCATGGAGAGTGAACGGCCCGACGACGCCGACGCGGCGGCGGCGGTGCTCGACGCCATCCTTCCGCATGCGGGCGGGGCGCGGCGCGTCGGCATCACCGGCGTGCCCGGCGTCGGCAAGAGCACGTTCATCGACGTGCTCGGCATGCACCTCGTGCGCGATCGCGGAGAGAAGGTCGCCGTGCTCAGCGTCGACCCGTCGAGCCCGATTTCGGGGGGCAGCATCCTCGGCGACAAGACACGCATGGAGCGGCTGTCGCTGGAGGATCGTGCGTACATCCGTCCGTCGCCATCCCGCGGCTTCCTCGGCGGCGTGGCCCGTCGTACGCGCGAGGCGATCCTGCTGTGCGAGGCGGCAGGGTTCGGCACCGTCCTTGTCGAGACCATCGGCGTCGGGCAGTCGGAGACCGCGGTACGGTCGATGACGGACTTCTTCCTGCTGCTGATGCTGCCCGGTGCGGGCGACCAGCTGCAGGGCATCAAGCGCGGCATCATCGAGATGGTCGACGCCGTCGCCGTCAACAAGGCCGACGGCGACATGCAGTCGCTCGCCGAGCGGGCGCGGACCGAGTACGCGGCCGCGCTGCACCTGTTCCCGGTTCCTGCGGACGGCTGGCAGGCGCCCGTGGTCACCTGCTCGGCGCTGACGGGCGAGGGCATCCCGGCGATCTGGGACACCGTGCTCGCGCATCGCGCGCACATGGACGCGGGCGGTCATCTCGCGCGTCGTCGTCGCGAACAGGCCCTTGCGTGGATGCGCGAACTCGTGGCCGCCGGGCTCGATGCGGCATTCAGGTCCGACCCGGCGGTGGCGGCGCACCTGCCCGGGCTCGAGGCGGCAGTTGCGCAGTGGCGCACGAGCCCGCTTGCCGCCGCACGCGAGCTCCTCGCGCGATTCGGCAGCGAGTCGTCATAGGCGCGTTCGGGGAACGCGCCCTACCGTCCCTCCTCCGTCCTCCGTCCTCCGTCCTTCGTCCTTCCTCCTCCGTCCTTCGTCCTTCGTCCTTCGTCCTTCCTTCCTCGTGTTATAGGCTGTAGCCCGCAGGCGCGGCTGCCTGCACCCTCGGCGACGCCGGACGCGGTCCGGCGCGAACCGGAGTCGCAAGTCCATGAG
>JAEYZV010000229.1 GCA_023427865.1 Acidobacteriota bacterium | reverse complement strand
GCGCCTGCCCGCCCGGCCGCCCCGCCGAGCGCACCGAAGGGGGCAGGAACGGGGGCAGTAGCGCCGCCGCGTCCGAACGTCCCGGCCGCGCCCTCCGTCCGGCGGCTCGCCCGCGAGCTCGGGCTCGACATCGCCGACGTCCCGGGCTCCGGCAAGGGCGGGCGCATCAACGAGTCCGACGTCCGCGCCCACGCCAAGAACGTGATCACGGGCAAGGTCGCAGGCCCGGCCGGTCAGGCGCCGGCCGGCGGCGGTTTCCTGTTCGAGCCGCTGCCCGATTTCGCCAGGTTCGGCGCCGTCGAGCGCAAGCCGATGCGCGGCATCCGCCGCAAGACGGCCGAGCACATGGTCGCCAGCTGGCACACCATCCCGCACGTCACGCAGTGCGAGAAGGTGGACATCACGGCGCTCGAGCAGTTGCGCAAGCAGTTCGGCAAGCGCGTCGAGCAGGGCGGCGGCAAGCTGACCGTGACCTCGATCATCACCAAGGTGATCGCCGTCGCGATACGGAAGTTCCCGCAGTTCAACACCTCGGTCGATCTCGCGGCCGAGGAGGTCGTCTACAAGTCCTACGTGAACGTCGGCATCGCCGTGGACACCGAACGCGGGCTGCTCGTGCCGGTGCTGCGCGACGTTGACAAGAAGTCGATCACCGAGATCTCGGCCGAGATCACGCAGCTGGCCGAAAAGGCGCGGACCGGCAAGCTCTCGATGGACGAGATGTCGGGTGGCTGTTTCACCATCACGAACCTCGGCGGCATCGGCGGCACGTATTTCACGCCGATCGTGAACCATCCGGAAGTGGCGATCCTCGGCATGTCCCGCTCGGCGACCGAGCCGGTGTGGAACGGCGAGAGCTTCGAGCCGCGGCTCATGCTGCCGCTCTCGCTCTCCTATGACCACCGCATCATCGATGGGGCAGATGCGATGCGCTTCCTCCGGTTCGTCGCCGAAGCTCTCGAGCAGCCGTTCCTGCTGGCTTTGTAGATCCTCACCGGCCGGCTCGGAGAGCCGGCCCTACCAAGACACATGGCAGACATCACACCACTCGTCGTGCTGGGCGCGGGGCCGGGCGGCCACGCGGCCGCGTTCCTCGCCGCGGATCTCGGGATGCAGGTCACCCTCATCGACGAGGAGGCCAACCCGGGCGGCGTGTGCACGTACCGCGGCTGCATCCCGTCCAAGGCGCTGCTGCACGTGGCCAAGCTGCTCGGCGAGGCGACGCACGCCGCCGAGTGGGGCATCGACTTCGGCAAGCCGACGATCGACGTCGATCGCCTGCGTGGCTTCAAGCAGGGTGTCGTCGACCGCCTCACCGGCGGGCGCGGCCAGCTGACGCGTCAGCGGAAGATTACCTACATCCAGGGCCGCGGCAGCTTCGTCGACGCCAACACGCTGAAGGTGGCCCTGACGGCCGGCGGCGAGCAGGACGTCCGCTTCGAGAAGCTGATCATCGCGACCGGGTCACGGCCGGCGACGCTGGCCAACGTCGGTGTCGGTCCCGATCGCCTGCTCGATTCGACCGGTGCCCTCGAGCTGAAGCGCGTGCCGACGAGCCTCCTGGTCATCGGCGGCGGCTACATCGGCCTCGAGCTCGGCACGGTGTATGCCGCGCTCGGCACCGAGGTCACGGTCGTGGAGATGCTCGACCGCATCCTGCCTGGCGCCGATGGCGACCTGGTCAACATCCTGGCGCGGCGGATCAAGAAGATCTGCAAGCAGGTGCTGACGAGCACGAAGGTCGTGAAGATGGAGGAGAAGGCCGACGGCGTGCACGTCACCTTCGACGGCGAGGTCGAGCCGAAGACGCAGGTGTTCGACCAGGTGCTCGTCTCGATCGGCCGGCGGCCGAACGGGCACGTGCCGGGCATCGAGCACACGGGCGTGGAGGTGACGCCGCGCGGCTTCATCACGGTGGATCCGCAGCGGCGGACCACGGTGCCGCACATCTACGCGATCGGCGACGTCGCCGGCGATCCGATGCTCGCCCACAAGGCGACCTACGACGCCAAGATTGCGGTCGAGCACATCGCCGGCCACAAGGTGGCGTTCGAACCGGCGGCGATTCCCGCCGTGGTGTTCACCGATCCCGAGCTCGCCTGGTGCGGCCTCACCGAAGCCGAGGCCAAGGAGCGCGGCATCGAGGTCCAGGTGGCGAAGTTCCCGTGGGGTGCGTCCGGTCGGGCGACGACGGTGGACCGCAACGACGGGCTCACGAAGCTGATACTGGAGCCGAAGACCGAGCGCGTGCTCGGCGTCGGGATCGTCGGCATCAACGCCGGGGAACTGATCGCCGAGGGCACGCTGGCCGTCGAGATGGCCGCCACCGCCTCCGATCTGAAGATGACCATCCACGCGCACCCGACGCTCAGCGAGACGGTGATGGAATCGGCGGAGGTCTATTTCGGCACGGCGACGAATTACTACAAGCCGAAAAAGTAGAGCAGGGTACCGGGTACCGGGTGCGACGGTAGGGCCGGCTCTCCGAGCCCGGCCTGTCAGAACGGCGAACGCGAACGCCGACGTCGGAGCGCGCGCGGCCGCCGGCAGGCAAGGCTGGTATTCGTTCCTGTTTTCGAAGGCCGACGGCCGACTGCCGAAGGCTGACGGGTTGCATCCATGGCGATCGAACTGACCTGGCTCGGGCACGGCACGTTCCTCTTCACGTCACCGAACGGCCTGCGCGGGATGATCGACCCCTTCCTGACGGGGAATCCCTCGTGCCCGCCGAAGTACCACGACGGCTACGGCGCGCTCGACGTCATCCTCGTCACGCACGGGCACAACGACCACGTCGGCGACCTCGTGCGCGTGGCCAAGGCGACCGGGGCCACCGTGGTGGGCTCGTGGGAACTCGTGCAGTGGCTGGGACACCAGGGCGTGACGGCGCTCGAGCCGATGAACGTCGGCGGCACCATCGAGGTGAAGGGCCTGCACGTCACGATGACCCAGGCGTTCCACAGCGGCGGCTTCCTCACCGACGAGGGACAGATCCTCTACCTGGGGCCTCCCGCGGGCCTGATGGTGCGCTTCGAGGACGGCTACACCGTCTACCACGCCGGTGACACGTGCGTGTTCTCCGACATGCGCCTGCTCGCCGAGATGTACGAGCCGAACCTGGCGATCCTGCCCATCGGGGACCGGTTCACGATGGGGCCGGACCAGGCGGCGCGCGCCGTCGAACTGCTCGGGATTGGTCACGTGGTGCCGACACACTTCGCGACGTTCCCGCTCCTGACGGGCACCGTCCCCGCCTTCGAGCGCCTCCTGCCTGCCGGCGTGAAGGTCGAGCACCTCGAGCCTGGCGGCAGCGTGACGCTACACGCGTGAAAATTGCAGAATTGCAGGAATTTCGGAATTTCATGGGCATCGCCAACCTTCGAGACATTCCGGCGGCGTGAAATTCTGCAATTCTGCAATTCTGCAATTCTGAAATTGCAGCGCTCCCCGTTCCCCCTCGCTGATAAGATCCGCTCACCGTTTCGAGTGTCACCGTAGCCGGGTGCGTGCCCGGGCGGAGGTGTCGTGAGCGTGCGCGTCACGAAGGCCGGTGTGGGCGTCCTGTTGCTGGTGGGGCTGGTGTCTGCCATCTCCGCGCAGTCGCGCGTGCGCGTGAGGGCGCCGTCGCCGCACGCCACGTCAGCCGCCACGCCAGCCGTTCCCGAGGCGCGAGCCCGGACCCGCCGCGCACCCGACGCCACGGCGCTGCCCGCCGCCTCGGCCCAACGCATCTTCAAGGAGTACTGCGTCGACTGCCACGGCAAGGGTCGTCCGAAGGGCGGCGTGAGCG
>JAEYZV010000062.1 GCA_023427865.1 Acidobacteriota bacterium | reverse complement strand
TCCCCACACGGGCCACCAGATGCCCGCGGCCGCCGATCCGCACGCCGGCCACGCCATGCAGGCCGACGTGATGCAGTCGCACCCCGCATCCGAGGCCGGCAACCCGCTCGTCGACATGCAGACGATGACGCCGGCGCCGAAGCTCGACGATCCGGGCATCGGCCTGCGCGACAACGGCCGGCGCGTGCTCACCTACGGCGACCTGCGCAGCACGTTCTCCGACCCGGATGGTCGCGAGCCGTCCCGCACGATCGAGCTCCACCTGACCGGCCACATGGAGCGGTTCGCGTGGTCGTTCGACGGCATCCGGTTCTCCGATGCCGAGCCGATCCGGCTCACGTACGGCGAGCGCGTGCGCGTGGTGCTCGTCAACGACACGATGATGACCCACCCGATCCACCTGCACGGCATGTGGAGCGACCTCGAGGACGAGCACGGCAACTTCCTCGTGCGCAAGCACACGATCGACATGCCGCCCGGCACCAGGCGGAGTTATCGCGTGACGGCCGACGCGCTCGGCCGCTGGGCCTATCACTGCCACCTGCTGTTCCACATGGAGACGGGCATGTTCCGCGAGGTGCGCGTCGACGGGCAGGGGAGGCAGTCGTGAGGTGGCTGTGCGTCGCACTGGTGCTCGCGCAGGCCGCCCCCGCCGCCGCCCAGACATCGGACCATGCGCCGGCCCCTGCCGCTCCACATGCGGCGCATGGCTCGCACGCGCCGCAGGAGCCGGCGCCGCCCCCGTCGGGTCAGGATCACACGGCGCACAGCGGGCACGAGCCGGCCGCCGCGCCGCTGCCGTCGTTCATCCCCGTGCCCAGCGATGCCGATCGCGCTGCGGCGTTCCCGGACGTGCAGGGGCACGCGGTCCACGACAAGAACGTCAACTACTTCGTGCTGCTGGACCGCCTCGAGTGGCAGGCGGGCGGCGATGCCGACGCGGTCGGCGTCGAGACGAAGGGGTGGGTGGGCCGCGACATCAACCGTCTCTGGTACCGGGTGGACGGCGCCGGCGAGGACGGCGATGACGCTCATGCCGAGGCCCAGCTGCTGTATGGACGGGCGATCGCGCGTTGGTGGGAGGTCGTCGCGGGCGTGCGGCAGGACGTCGGCCCGGGGCCCAATCGCACATGGGCGGCGGTCGGGCTCCAGGGGCTGGCGCCGTACTGGTTCGACGTGGAATTGACGGCTTACGTTGGTGCGGGCGGCCGGGCGCACGTGCGTCTGGAGTCCGAGTACGAGCTGCTGATCACCAACCGCCTGGTCCTGCAGCCGGTTGCCGAAGTGGACATCTACGGCAAGTCCGATCCGGAACGGGGCATCGGCAGCGGCCTGTCGAGCGGGGAGGCGGGCATGCGCCTCCGCTACGAATTCAGGCGCGAGTTCGCGCCGTACGTCGGCGTGACCTGGAACCGCAAGTTCTTCGGCACGGCCGATCGCGCCCGTGCGGCGGGGGAGGGTACCGGCAGCACGCGCCTGACGGTCGGACTGCGCCTCTGGCTGTGAACGCATGCCGCAGGCGGGTCGCAGCCGGCAGACGGTCTGCCATCCGGCCGGGTCGGAAGTGAGGCGCGCAGTGCCGGCTCACCACCCAGACGATGATGGAGATGGGCCAGCCGCCTGCAAGTCCAGGGTGCGACCCGGCCGATCCTGTGCCGGCCGCCGCTTCGGCGATATACATGCCGGCATGACGTCTCACAACGCGCAACTCCGTCGCGAGCGGTGGAAGCTGACCGCGCACCTGGTGCGGGCGCTCGAGTGGCCGATGCTCGTCCTCAGTGGCCTGTGGGCGGTGCTCCTGGTGCTCGAGTTCACGCGCGGCCTCTCGCCGCACCTGCGGTTTCTGAGCGACGGCATCTGGATCGCATTCATCGCGCAGTTCGTTACGGAACTTGTCGTGGCGCCCGACAGGCGCCTCTACCTGCGCAAGCACTGGCTGACGGCGCTGTCGCTGGCGCTGCCGGCGTTGCGCCTGCTGCGGCTCGTCCGCATCGCACGTGTCGCACGCCTCGCGCGCGCAGCTCGCGGCGCGCGCCTCGTGCGCCTGCTCGGCGGCATCAACCGCGGCATGCGTACGCTGACCGTCGGCTTCCGGCGCCGAGGCCTCGGCTACCTGCTGCTCCTGACGCTGCTCGTCGTGGCGACGGGCGCGGCGGGCATGTACCGCTTCGAACTCGAGGCCCCCGGAGGACCGGGCTTTCCCGATTACGGGACCGCCGTGTGGTGGACCGCGATGCTGCTGACGACCATGGGCTCTGAGTACTGGCCACAGACGCCGGAAGGCCGGCTCCTGTGCCTGTTGCTCGCGCTCTACGCGTTCGCGGTGTTCGGCTACGTCACCGCGGCAATTGCCGCGTACTTCGTGGGCAAGGACAAGTCTGCCGGGCTTGCCTGAACTTCGATGCGTGTCACGCCAGCCCAGCTGACGTCACGCTCGTATCGGTGCGCGCGCATCATGCGCCGTCAGCGACCGTCGGAGATCCCGCCGGCCGCGCGAGCAGGTCGAGCACACCTTCGCGCTCGAGCAGCCGCATGCGCAGGCGCTGGTCCGACGTGTCGGCCGTGAACTGGAGCAGCACCGACAGGCACCATCCACGTCTGTTCATACGTCCTCGCCAGAGGCGCCGGCTCGGTGGCACGCGAGCCGCGTCGGTGCTCGATGGGCATGGTAGTGTCGCCGCATGAAACGACGCGAGTTCCTTGCGAGCGCCGCCCTCGCGCCCTCCGTGCTGACGATGACGCAGGCGGACGAGAGTGGATTCCAGTCACTGTTCGACGGCACGTCGCTGGC
>JAEYZV010000670.1 GCA_023427865.1 Acidobacteriota bacterium | reverse complement strand
CGCTGATGGTCTTCATCACGTCGCGCATCGACGATCCGTGCTTCCACTCGCCGTCGATGAAGTTCATCTGCGGGATGGGCGAGTTGCCGTCCACGGCGTGGCACACGGCGCACTTGGTCTTGTAGGCCTCTTCGGCCGAGGCGATCTCCGCCTCGGTCGGTACCGGGCCGGCCGCTGCCCTGGCGCCGCCCTTCTTCTTGGCCGATTGCGCGAGCGCCATCGAACTGCCGACCCCCGCCACCATCATCAGCGCCAGGCACGCGGCGCCCACCGTACGTCCATTCACCATCGTCGTCGTTGTCCTTGCCTTCTTAGCCCGCCATACAGCCTACAGGAGGTAGGGCCCGCTCTCCGAGCGTGGCCGAGTAGGCCCGCACTCCGAGCGTGGCCCAACCGCGTTGGCCAGGCTGGGACAGCCGGCCCTACCATTCCTACCGATTCGACGACGGGGATCCGCCGCTGGTCGAGGCCCACGCCTGCGCGTACTTCTGCATCTCGGCCGCGGACGCGTTGCTGTCGAGCAGCAGGATGCGGTACCGGAACGTCGCGGGCTTGCCCTCGGTGATCGAGAAGTTCAACGTGTCCTTGCCCTCGCTGAGTGCGGCCTGACCGAGCGGGTTGGCGGCGAACAGGCCGTAGCCGCGTGCGTGCCAGTACGTGGGGTATCCAGGGTTGCCCGGGGCATCGAGGATGGCGACGGTCACGTCCTTGCCGTTCACCGAGCCGCTCAACTTCGTCCAGGCGCCACGCGTGCCCCACACGTCCTTGCCGACCTTGCCTTCGCTGCTCAGGTACTGACCCGTGACGCCCGACGTGTCCATGTCGGCCATCTTCGTCACGCGGCCGGCGGCGTCCTTGAACTCGCCGCTCTTCTCGGCAGGGTCCTCGAGCGGGCGCACGACGCGGAGGCCGAGCATGCCCTCCTTGTTGTCGGTCATCTTCACCGTGCCCGTGCCAGGAGCCGCCGCCAGCGTCGTCACGCGATCGATCATCCGCGCGCCATTCGCCGCGGCGCGGAACGTGAACGTCGTCGTCTCGTTGAGCAGCGTCTTGCCGTCGCCGGCAACCCAGTCGGCCTTGACCTGGAGCACGGCGTGGTCGCCCCTGCTCTCGGCCTTCACCACCTCGCGGTGTTCGACCGAGCCCATCTTCGCCTTCTGCTCGGGCTTGATCGCGTCCGAGTTGTTCCAGAAGTCGAAGCCGTTGACGTCGCCGTAGTTGAACCAGAGGCCGACGTGATGCGGATGGTCCTGCCGCTCGTTCGGCCCCGGCGGGAACCCGCGCGTGATCGTCGTGCCCCCGGCGGTGACGAGCGGGTAGAGCACCGGCTTCTCGAGCGAGTCGGGCCACATGTACGTCGTGAACGGCTTGCCGTCGACGGTGACCTCGACCTTCTTCTCGGCGGGCTTCGGCGTGATGGCCACCTTCGGCGCCTGGGCGCTCACGACGACGCCTCCGAGGACGATCGAGGCCACGACCGCGATCGCGCTTCGGTGTGCGTGCCCCGAACGCGCCGTCCGAGGCGTGGCGGCCGGGCTCGGAGAGCCGGCCCTACCCAGAGCCCGAGGTGCGAGTCCCGAATCCCGAATCCCGAATCCCGGCTCCGTCTCCGGTACCCGGTACCCGGTACCCGGCGAGTGATGGGTCCCGACGGCCGACGGCCGACCGACGAAGGCCGACAGCGTGTGATGGTCGAAGGCCGACGGCCGACCGACGAAGGCCGACACCATGCGGTTATCGTCGTGCTGCACTGCTCACTCCTTGCCCGCCGATGACGACGTCCTGCGTCGCGTCGTCGAAAGTGACCCGCTGGCCGGTCTGGATGGCGGCGATCGTCATGCACAGGGCGACGGAGTGGCTGTAGCCGGCCTCGACACTGGCGTTCGGCGTCTTGCGGCTGCGCACGCACTCCATCCAGTTGCGCATGTTGGCCGACGTCGCGTTGTCGGCACCGGTGTCGGCACCGGTCTCCATCGCGGCCGCTTCGGCAATCGACATCGACGGCAGCAGGTTTGGCTTCATGCCCATCGCCTTGGCGTGGTTCTCACGCAGGCCGCCAGTGTCGGACACCGTGTTCTTGTCCAGGTCGAGCATGCCGCCGTTGGAGTAGTAGTACTCCTTCACGTCTCCGGCGGAGTTGGTCATGCGCGAGCTGTAGATCACCTGGAAGCCCTTGGACGGATCGTCGAGCGGGCCGTAGTCGTACACGCCGGTGAACGTGTCCCAGTTGCGTCGGCCGTCCTGCCACAGGTATATGCCGCCGTTGGCGACGACGCTGCGCGGGCGCGGGAAGCCGGTGAACCAGTGCACGGTGTCGATCTGGTGCACGAGCCACTGGTCGGGGATGCCTGACGAATAGGGCCAGAACAGGCGGAACTCCAGGTACTTGCGCGGGTCGAAGGCTTCCTTCGGCCGGTTGAGCAGGTACCGGTTCCAGTCGGTGTCCTCCTGCCGCAGCTTGTCGACGAGCGCCGCCCGCCGCCAGCGGCCGGGCTGGTTGACGTTCCACGTCATCTCGACGGCCACGATGTCGCCGAACTTGCCCGACTTCAGGAACTCGTGTGCCTGCTGGTAGTTCTTCGCGCTGCGGCGCTGCGTGCCGATCTGCACGATCTTGCCGGTGTCCTTCACCGCGGACCGGAGGGCGCGCGCGTCCTCCATCGTGTTGGCCATCGGCTTCTCGACGTAGGCGTCGCGGCCGGCCTTCACCGCTTCGACGCCGTGCAGGGCGTGCTGGAAGTCGGCGGTGGCGACGATGACGGCGTCCACGTCCTTGCGCGCGTAGAGTTCGTCGTTGTTCCGGCACAGGATGGGGCTGCTGTTGCCAAGCTTCTGCAAGGCCGCGGCGCCGGCCTCGCGGCGCAGGCTCCAGATGTCGGAAACGGCGACGAGCTCGAAGTTCAAATCGGCGGCCGACTGTTGGAACGCGGGAATCAGGCTGCCGCGCGTCCGATCGGAGAAGCCGACGATGCCGACGCGGACGCGGTCGTTGGCGCCGAGGATGCGGGCGTAGCTGCGGGCGGAGCCCAGGGTGGTGGCCGCGGCGGTCATGCCCGCGACGTGGAGGAATTGCCGACGGTCTGGCATGAGGGATCTCCTTCCGGACTCCTGGTGGCGGCGGCGTTTCGTCCGGAGATGCGGGGTCGCGCGAGCCGCCTGCGGTCGTGCGCCGAGCAGACGGCGTGGCATACCCGGAGTCGAACGTCTGCCCGCAGAGCTGCCACGAGCATCATTGGTTGAACCACTGCGCGGCTGCCATGCTTCTGTTTGCGAGAGGACAAGTACTACAAAGAGGAGGCCCGCTGCAAGACAGCCGGATAGAGGTCATACCAGCGGCCACTCGGACGCGGATCCCGTCTCGCAACCACTTCTTGACCCTCGCAGGCTGCTGTGTTACACCCTTTGCGGTTTCCCTCTCTCCTCATGCCCCCGCAAAGGGGTAGGCCGGCGGCGTTCGACAGGGCAGGTTCCGGTATGGGATTGCCGGCGAACCTCCCGACCACCGGTCTACCTGCGCGGGGAAGTGGCGAGACCAGTAGCAAGACCACGGATTCTGCCTTGCGCGATGGTTGTTGCCTGGCGCGCGAGGCAGTTGCGGCCATTCCCGGCACGGCGCCGCGGGGGCGTAGGGATGGTTCGTAGGTGCCGTCACAGGCAGGCTGGGGCACAGTCCCGGCACACGACACAGGAAGGGATGCACTTATGGGGAAGGTCCACCTGAGGAGGAGCCTGCAACGCCTGGTGGCGTGCGCGGTGCTGCTGCTCGTCGGCACGCCCGCGTTCGCGCAGTTCGAGCGCAGCCGCGTCTCCGGCACGATCAGAGACCAGCAGGGCGGGGTGATGCCCGGGGTCACCGTCACGGCCACCAACAACGCCACCAACCAGTCCGAAGTGGCTGTCAGCGATGGTGCCGGGTTCTACACGTTCCCGAACCTCCAGCCGGGGCAGTACACGGTGAGCGCGGAGCTCCAGGGGTTCAAGCGGTCGACGCGCCAGAACGTGCAGGCCGACGCGGCCGGCGCGATCACCGTCGACTTCGCCCTCGAGACCGGCGACCTGACCGAGGAGGTCACGGTGACGGCCGAGGCCGCGCCGCTGCAGACCGACGTGGCGCTGCGCAAGACCGTTGAAGCCAAGGACATCGAGCAGCTCTCCTTCAACGGCCGCAACCCGATCGGCGTGGCGGGCCTGAAGGCGGGCGTGAGCGGCGGGTCCTTCAACAACTACGGCTTCTCGAGCCTCTCGAACGGCGGCTTCAACATCAACGGCAGCCGCGCCGACGAGAACAACATCACCGTCGACGGCGCCACGGCCATCCGCACCCGCTCGTCGGGCGCCATCGTCGGCGTGCAGAACGTCGACGCGCTGCAGGAAGTGCAGGTGCTGACGGGCAACTACCTGCCCGAGTACGGGCGCGCCAGCGGCGGCCAGATCCGCATGGTCACCAAGAGCGGGTCCAACCGGTTCTCGGGCAGCGGGTCGTTCTACTACCGTGACGAATCGCTGCAGGCTAACAGCTGGAGCCGCAACCGCAGCACCGACTCGAACCAGAACAGCGGGCCGGCGCCGTTCGACTTCAAGCAGTACGGCTACTCGTTCGGCGGCCCGATCCTGAAGAACCGCCTGTTCTTCTTCGGTGCGCAGGAGTGGGTGAACTTCTTCCAGGTCTCCACCAACACCGCGACCGTGCCGACCATGCTGATGCGGCAGGGCAACTTCAGCGAGCTGCTCGATCCGGCCAACGGGTTCATCAGCGGCACGCGCCAGATCGTCGACCCGCTCACCGGCCAGCCGTTCCCGGGCAACATCATCCCGGCCAACCGGCTCTCGCCCAACGGCGTGGCGTTCCTGAACACGTTCCCCGAGCCGACCGCGGGCTTCCGCCAGGGCAGCGCCAACCTGATCCAGACCAGCCCGAACCCGCAGGACCAGCGCAAGGACAACATCCGCTTCGACTTCCGGCCCAACGCGAGCAACCAGTTGAACTACCGGTTCTCGCGCTTCAACTGGGTCGCGGTGGACGCGTTCCGCGGCAGCTTCCCGTTCGCGCGCACCGACTGGGAGCGCCCGAACTTCACGCAGACCGCGAGCTGGACGAGCACGATCAAGAGCAACTGGGTCAACGAGCTGACCTACACGTTCTCCAAGGACGACGTGTTCATCTTCGTGTTCGAGGGCGGCAACTACCAGCGCAGCCGGTCGGGCATCAACTACCCGTATGTCTTCGCCGAGAAGGAGATCGTCGACAAGATTCCGACGATCTCGATCAGCAACTTCTCCGAGATCGACGGCGGTCCGTACCCGGCTTTCTCGTCCGGTCCGATCCACACGATCCAGAACGTGAGCACCTACGTGAAGGGGCGCCACACGTTCAAGGCCGGCCTGCAGTTCGAGTACTCGGGCCAGGACGACTTCGACCAGATCAACGTCAGCGCCATCCCGGGCAGCACCAACAACCAGAACGGCCGCTTCGAGTTCCGTGACGGTCGCGCCGGCGGCACGGGCACCGCGATCTCCAACGTCGCCCTCGGCCTGTTCGACAACTACGCCGAGCTCGGGCAGCGCAACCTCACCAAGTGGCGCTCGCTCGCCATCGACGCGTTCGTGCAGGACTCGTGGCGTCCGACGGCGAAGCTGACGGTCGAAGGCGGCTTCCGCTACATCTACTGGCCGCCCTGGTACTCGACGACCAACAACATCTCGACGTTCGCGCAGCAGGCCTATGATCCCGCGCTCGCGCCGACCGTCAACCCGGCCAATGGCCGGTTGTCGGGCGGTGTCCCCTACAACGGCATGGTGCTGCCGGCCGACGGCTTCGAAGGCGAGGGCCAGCAGTCGGTGGTGGCTGGCGATCCGGCGGTACAGCGCCTGTTCCAGGGCTACCCGCGCGGCTTCTCGCAGACCCACGCCAACGTGTTCGAGCCGCGCCTCGGCGCCAGCTACCAGTGGAACGAGAAGACGGTGCTGCGCGCCAGCGCCGGCATGTTCCACAACCGCGTGACGCTGAACGACTCGACGCTGCTCGGCGGCAACGTGCCGTTCCAGCCGCAGGCGACGATCTCCAACGGCAGCGCCGACAACCCGGCGGGCGTGGGTGTCAACCCAGGCGACCTGCCCATCGGCGCCACCGCGCAGGATCTCGTGTTCAAGCACCCGACCTCCTACATGTGGTCGGGCGGCGTGCAGCGCGAGGTGCCGTTCGGCTTCATCGTCGACGTCAGCTACGTCGGTCGCCGCGGCCTGTACCTGCAGCGCGAGCGCAACATCAACCAGTTGCCGCTCGGCACGCTGCACAACCCGGCCAACCAGGGCGTGAACATCGCGGCGCTGCGTCCGTATGCCGGCTACGGTGTGATCCGTCTGTCGGAGAACGCGGGCCGGTCGATCTACAACAGCCTGCAGGTCTCGGCAGACCGCCGCTACACCAACGGCTTCAAGTTCGGGTTCGCCTACACGCTGAGCAAGTCGACCGACAACGCGTCCGACAAGCGCAACGTGCTGTGGAACACCTACGACGACACGCTGTACGAGGGGCCGTCGAACTTCGACCGCCGCCACGTGCTCGCGTTCTACTACATCTACGACCTGCCGTTCTTCCGCGAGCAGGACACGCTGCTGGCCAACCTGCTCGGCGGCTGGCAGATCTCGGGATCGACGTTCATGCGCTCGGGCACGCCGTTCACGGTGGGCCAGACCAACCAGGACATCGCGGGCGTCGGCGACGTCGGCTTCGGCCAGCCCTGGAGCGAGACGAGCCGCGCCAACATCGACTACAAGCTGTACGACGGCACGCCTGGGTCGGTGGCGATGGACACGAGCGTGTTCGTGCGCCCGGCCAACGGCACGTGGGGCAACTCGCCCCGCAACGCCTACTACAACCCGGGCGAGATGCAGTGGGACCTCGCGCTGTTCAAGAACTTCAACGTCGGTGACACGCGCCGCCTGCAGCTGCGCGCCGAGGCGTTCAATTTCCTGAATCACCCCAACCTCAGTGGTATCGACTCGAACCCGCTGAGCGGCAACTTCGGGCGTATCACCAGCAAGGGTGGTCAGCGCGACATCCAGCTGAGCGTGCGGTTCCAGTTCTGATGAACGGTCGGTAGGGCCGGCTCTCCGAGCCTGGCCTCACACGGGCCACGTCGGGACAACGGGCCCCTACCAGCACGAAACACAAGGGGGCGGGGCGAGCCATTCGTTCCGCCCTTTTTCTTTCTTTCGCTGAGCCGACGGGATACACTCCCGCGCATCGTGTTTCCTGATCGTCGTTCGTCATGTCGGCGGGGGCGGGCGTCGGCGACCGTGGCCTTCGTCTCGCTCACAGCCGTCGCACTGCTGGCGCAACCCGCGCCGTCGACGCCACCCGCGGCCGCCTACACCGAAACCATTCCCGGCACCTCCGTGACCTTCGAGATGGTTGCGGTGCCCGGCGGCACGTTCACGATGGGCAGCCCCGAAGGCGAAACGGGTCGGCAGCCCGACGAAGGGCCGCAGATCGAGGTCACCCTGAAGCCGTTCTGGATCGGCAGGCACGAGGTGACCTGGGACGAGTTCGACCAGTTCGCGTTCGTCGGCAACACTGGCGCCCGGACGGGTGACCAGGACGCGGACCTGTTGGCCGACGCCGAGTCCAAGCCGTCGCGTGCGTACGGCGACGAAGCCAAGGGCTACGGCAAGGGCAAGCAGCCGGCACTCGCGATGACCCACCACGCCGCGATGGAGTACTGCCGCTGGCTCTCGGAGAAGACCGGCAAGACGTACCGCCTGCCGACCGAGGCCGAATGGGAGTACGCGGCGCGCGCGGGTTCCACCGAAGCGAAGCCGGTCGATCTCGATGCGCACGCCTGGCACATGGGCAACGCCGACGAGAAGCCGCACCCCATCGGTTCGAAGAAGCCCAACGCCTGGGGCCTGCACGACATGCTCGGCAACGTCGCGGAGTGGACGCTCGATGCGTATTCGCCGACGCGCTACGCCGAATGGGCCCCCAAGGCCACGCAGCCCGTTGCGCTGCCGACCGACAAGCGGTATCCCAATGCGGCTCGCGGCGGGTCGTTCATCGAGCCGGCCGCGAAGCTGCGCTACGCCGATCGCCTGCCGTCACACGAGGACTGGAGCCAGCGCGACCCGCAGATGCCCCAGAGCATCTGGTGGCACACCGACGCCGATTTCGTCGGCTTCCGCGTCGTCCGCCCGGTGGAGGAGCAGGCGAACCTGAAAGGGCTGCGGAGCAAGGTGATCAAGGAGAGCGCGGATCGGTGACGGGTGATCCAATTGCAGAATTTCAGGATTTCAGAATTGCACCACCTTCAGGAAGGCTTCGAAGGTTGCCGGTGGTAATGAAATGCTGAAATTCTGAAATTGTGCAATTTTCTGGCGAGGTGAGTGACATGGCCGAGCAACCTGTAGCAAATCGACGTGATTTCCTGAAGACGACGACCGTGGCGGCCGTGGGCAGCGGGCTCGCGGGATGGGCGGTCATCCCGGGCGCGCATGCGCAGGGCAGCGACGAGATCCGCATCGGCCTGATCGGCGCCGGCGGCCGCGGCACGGGCGCGGTGGCCGACGTGTTCAAGGGACACGAATCGGGGGCGCGACTCGTGGCGGTCGCGGAGATGTTTCCCGATCGGCTCGAGCAGAGCCTGAAGCGGCTGACGACGCAGTACGGCGACCGCGCGGCGGTGAAGGCCGATCACCGGTTCACCGGCTTCGACAGCTACGAGAAGGTGGTGGCGCTGCCCGAGGTGAACTACGTCATCCTTGCGGCGCCTCCGGGCTTCCGCCCCATGCACCTCGAGGCGGCCATCAAGGCCGGCAAGCACACGTTCACCGAGAAGCCGGTGGCCGTCGACGCGCCGGGAATTCGCAAGGTCATGGCGCTGGCCAAGGAAGCCGACGCCAAGGGCCTCAACATCGTGGCCGGCACGCAGCGCCGCCACCAGCACGGCTACCTCGAGACGATGAAGCGCATCCACGACGGCGCCATCGGCGACGTCGTGTCGGCGCGCGCGTACTGGAACCAGGGCTTCCTCTGGAAGCGGGACCGGCAGCCGTCGTGGAGCGACATGGAGTGGCAGCTGCGCAACTGGCTGTACTTCACCTGGCTCTCGGGCGACCACATCGTCGAGCAGCACATCCACAACATCGACGTCATCAACTGGGCGAAGAACGGTCACCCGGTGAAGGCGATGGGCATGGGCGGCCGGCAGGTGCGCACCGACAAGGCGTACGGGCACATCTTCGATCATTTCGCGATCGATTACGAGTACCCCGACGGCACGCACATGATGAGCATGTGCCGCCAGATCGACAACTGCGCCAACATCGTCGCCGAGGCGCTGGTGGGCACGAAGGGCTCGTGCCAGGCCGACAAGTACGAGATCAGCGGCGCGACGACCTGGAAGGGAGACAAGGATCCGATCAGCCCGTACGTGCAGGAGCACATCGACCTGATCCGGATCATCCGCGCCGGGCAGCGGATCAACGAGCTGCAGATGGTCGCCGAGTCGACGCTGACGGCGATCATGGGCCGCATGTCGGCCTACAGCGGCAAGGCGATCACGTGGGACGAGGCGCTCGCTTCGACCGAAGTGCTCGCGCCGCCGACGCTGCAGCTCGGACCGGTGCCGCTGCCGCCGGTGCCGATGCCTGGCCAGGGGACGAACTGAAAGTCAGAAGTCAGAAGTCAGAAGTCAGAAGTCTGAAGAAAAGGGTAGGAAGTCAGAAGTTGGTAGGGCCGGCTGTCCCAGCCTGGCCACGGGACGTGTCGGTGATGCCCATGTCAAAGTTGCGCGTACGTGCCGTGCTGTTGTTCGCCATGAGTGCGCTGGCCGTGCCCGCGTGCCAGCAGTTCGATGGCGACGGCACCTCGCGCCAGGACCGGATGGCGGTCGTACGGCCCGCGGCGAACGAACGCCAGCAGTCGAAGGCGCGGTCAGGCCAACCGCGTGATGCCTTGCGAAGGTCCAACGCCGCATGACGACGGTCTCACGCGAATCACGCGGAGGCGCGGAGAGCGCGGAGAGAACGCGGGCGAATCGCCAATCCCGAATCCCCAGTCTTGGCTGGATGGGTTGGCGAAGGCCCAAGGCCGAATGACGAACGCCGGGCTGGGTAGGGCGCGTGGAAGGCC
>JAEYZV010000567.1 GCA_023427865.1 Acidobacteriota bacterium | reverse complement strand
CGCCGGTGCATCCCTATCGGGTGAGCGGTGGCTACCGGTCGCAGCCGACGCCCCACGCCGCGTTCGCGGCCATGGTCACGCGCATGGACGAGGGCGTCGGGCGTGTGCTCGAGGCGCTCCGCGCGCGCGGACTCGACCGCGACACGCTCGTGCTGTTCACGAGCGACAACGGCCCGCACAGGGAAGGCGGCGCCGATCCCGAGTTCTTCGACAGCAACGGGCCGCTGCGCGGCATCAAGCGCGACCTGTACGAGGGCGGCATCCGCGTGCCGATGATCGCCCGCTGGCCGGGACACGTGCCTGCCGGTCGCGACAGCGATGCGATCTGGGCGCATTGGGACCTGTTCCCGACGCTCGCGGCGATTGCGGGCGCACCGATCCCGGCCGGGCTCGACGGCGTGTCGATGCGTGACGCCCTGCTCGGATCGGGTCCGGCGCCGTCTGCCAACCGCACGTTGTACTGGGAATTCCACGAGCGCGGCTACCAGCGCGCGGCGCGGCGCGGCCAGTGGAAGGCCGTGTGGCCGGATCCGGACAAGCCGATGGAGCTCTACGACCTCGCTTCCGACATCGGCGAGACGCGCGACGTCGCGGGGCAGCATCCGGACCTGGTGAAGACCTTCGAGACGTACTTCGCGTCGGCGCGCACGCCGACCGAGCGCTGGCCCGGCCGGTAGCGCGATGCTCGGGAGACGCGTCCCGCGGGCCTCACTTCCATTGGCGTAGCCGCCGGCCTCCGTCCGGTTCTGCGACGGTAGGGCCCGCTCTCCGAGCGTGGTCCAAAGGGGCAGCGCGGTTCAGGGCCAGGCTGGGGACAGCCGGCCCTACCGGCTGAGGCGCACGGGCGTCGATGAGCGTCGGACAAAGTCCGACGCCTACACCAATGGCGTACGGGCGGGCGCCCATCACCCCCATCGGGGCGGACGCGCATCGTCTCCATTGGTGTAGCCGCCGGCCTCCGTCCGGTTCTGCGACGGTTGGGCCCGCTCTCCGAGCGTTCTGCGATGGTAGGGCCCGCTCTCCGAGCGGCGGCGGTAGGGCCCGCTCTCCGAGCGTGGCCAACAGGTCCATCGCGGTTCAGGGCCAGGCTGGGACAGCCGGCCCTACCGGCTGAGGCGGACGGGCGTCGATGCGCGGACGGGCGTCGATGAGCGTCGAACGAATTCCGACGCCTGCACCAATGGCGCACGAGCGTCGCTCCGCGGCGCGCGTACAATGGCCCGCATCCACATTTCGCGGAGGCCGACATGGCGTGGTCGCGACGTCAGTTCATGCAGTCCACGGCGCTGGCTGCTCCAGGGCTGGTACTCGCGCGTGGGCGCGAGGCGGCGGCCGGCAGCACGTCCCGGATGGCGGTGGCCAGGGACGGCGTCCTTCGGCTGGACAGCAACGAGAACGCCGCCGGCCCCTGCGCGGCGGCACTGGACGCCATCCGCGAGGCCGCGCGCATCCCTCACGTCTACCCGTTCCGGTTCGAAGGCGCGCTCCAGCGCGCGATCGCGAGCCGCCTGGGTGTGTCGCGCTCGAACGTGATCGTCGGCTGCGGGTCCTCGGAGATCCTGATGAACGCGGTGCTCGCGTTCACCGACGAGACGCGTGGGCTGCTCGCGCCCGTGCCGACATTCGAGGAGCCGGCGCGCCGTGCGCGCCAGCTGCGGCGACCCGTGCGCGAGGTGCCCGTGCGCCCCGACCTGCAGGTCGATCTCGACGCCATGGCGCGGCACGTCGAGGAGGCTGGCCTGATCTTCCTCTGCAACCCGAACAACCCCACGAGCGTGGCCCTGCCCGCCGCCGACGTGCGCGCCTTCGTCACCGAGGCGCTCCGGCGTTCGCCGGACGTGGTGATCCTGCTCGACGAGGCCTACATCGAGTACGCCGATGGCGGCGGCGTGACAAGCGCGCTGCCGCTTGCGCTCGAGTCCCCGCGCGTGCTCGTGAGCCGCACCTTCTCCAAGATGTACGGCATGGCCGGACTCCGCGTCGGCTACGGGCTGGGCCGACCCGAGCTGTTGCGGCGCCTGTCGCCGTGGAGCGTGCCGATGAGCGTGAACACCATCGGCCTGCATGCGGCGATGGCGGCGATGGGCGACGCGGCGCTCGAGACCCGCGAACGCCAGCGCAACGCCGAGGCGCGTGCCTTCACGATGACGCGCCTCGCGGCGCTCGGCGCGCCGTCGGCCCCCTCTCACGCCAACTTCGTGATGACCGACGTGAAGCGTGATTGCGTGGCGTTCCGCGAGGCGTGCATGGCGCACGGGGTGGCCGTCGGCCGCCCGTTCCCGCCGTTGACGACATGGTCGCGCATCTCGATCGGCACGCTGGAGGAGATGCAGCGGGCGTGCACGGTCTTCGAGTCGGTCCTGAGGGCGTGAGACCGGCAAATACCGGCCGGCCTTCGGCATTCGGCCGTCGGCCTTCGCCATGCCGCGCGCCTTCGGCATTCGGGCTACGGCGGTCGGCTTCGGTGCTCCTGGCGGCGGGCCTGCTGTTGGTGCCAGTTGCCGTGCCGTCAGCAGGCACGCCGCAGCCGACGAACGGCGAGACCGCGCGCAGCGCCTGGCCCGTCGTGCGCCGCTACGCCGCACCCGAGGCGCGACAGGCCGTCGCGGTCGACGCCACGCACTTCTACGCGATCACCAACCGTCGGATCGGCAAGTACGAGAAGACCACCGGCAACAAGGTGGCCGAGTGGCAGGACGCCGAGGGCGGACCCTTCATCCACCTCAACAGCGGCATCGTCGTCGGCGGTGCGCTCTACTGCGCCCATTCGAACTACCCCGGCGTGCCGATGGTGAGCTCGATCGAGGTGTGGGATGCCGCAACGCTACGCCACGTGCGCAGCATTCCCGTCGGCACCGGCCGCGGGTCGGCGACGTGGGTGGACCGGCGAGACGACGCCTGGTGGGTGATGTACGCGCACTACCCGCCGCCGAACGGTGAGCCCGGCCGGGGACCCGAGTACTCGGTCCTCGTGCGCTACGACG
>JAEYZV010000566.1 GCA_023427865.1 Acidobacteriota bacterium | reverse complement strand
GGCACGCCGCGCGTCGGATCCATCCGCAGGTCCAGCGGACCAGGGTGCTTGTAGCTGAAACCGCGCGACGGCGTGTCGTGCTGCATCGACGAGACGCCGAGGTCCACGAGAATCCCGTCAGCGGCCTCCAGCCCCTCTTCGGCGAGCACCGACGGCAGATCCCCGAAGCTGCGGCGGTGCACACGGAGCACGTCACTCCCGAAGCCCCGGGCTCGCAGGCGCGCCTCGGTTCGAGGCAGTTCGAGCGCGTCCACGTCCAACCCGATGAGCCGGCCGCCGGGCCGAATGCGCTCGAGGATCGCCGCCGCGTGTCCACCGCCGCCCAGCGTGCAGTCGACGATGACCGCCCCCGGCGCGGGCGCCAGGTGGTCGAGCACTTCGGCCAGCATGATGGGGCGGTGCGGCCCGGACACGCTCGCGCTGTCTGTCATGAGTGGAAACGCCATCGTATCGGGGGCGCCACGGGCGATACTACCTGCACAACCATGAACCTCGTCACACGCCCACGCTCGAGCGGGAGTCCGCGCCGTGCGGCGCCCATGAGCGGTCCCGCGCCGACGCCCACGGCTGACGCCAGCGTGCGCCTCCTGTCGCTGGATGCCTACCGCGGCCTGATCATGCTGACGCTGCTCTGCGGCGGCATCTTCCACTCGCTGGCGGGGCATCCGCTCTGGGGCTGGCTCGCCCGTCAGAACGAGCACGTCGCGTGGGAGGGCACGGTCTACTGGGATCTCATCCAGCCGGCCTTCATGTTCATGGTCGGCGTGGCAATGCCCTTCGCCTTCGCCGCCCGCACCGCCCGCGGCGAGACGTGGCACGCTCAGGGGCTGCACGTGCTGCGCCGGGCAGCGATGCTCGTGGTCATCGGCGTCCTGCTGGACCACATCGGCGCCGAACGCGTGCAGATCGGGTTCATCCGCGTCCTCCAGCAGATCGCCTTCGGCTATGTCGTCGCGTTCCTCGTGCTCGGCCGTTCGCTGCGGACGCAGGGCCTCGTGGCAGCAGGCATCCTCGTGGGCTACCAGCTGCTGTGGATGTTCAATCCATGGAACGGCCCCGGCGGTCCGTGGGCACAGGGGCAGGAGAACATCGGCAGCGCGTTGGACATGTGGGCCATCGGTCGGCACTACAGCGGCTACTACGTCGGCCTCAACGCCGTGCCGTCCACGGCGACAATCATCTTCGGCGTGATGGCAGGGCAGTACATCCACGCGCGGCACGGCACACGGCGCACCGCGGCGACGCTGGTCGTGGCCGGGCTGGCCGGGATCGCACTCGGGTCGCTGCTCGGGCTCTGGTTCCCGATCATCAAGCGCATCTGGACACCGAGTTTCGCCGTCTACTCGGCCGGGTGGACGACGCTGATGCTGGCGGCGTTCTACTGGGCCGTGGAGGTGAGGGGATGGCGCCGCTGGGCGTTTCCGCTGGTCGTCGTCGGGATGAACTCGATCGCGGCCTATGTGATCGGCAACGCGTTCGGCGGCTGGTTCCGCAGCGCGACCCGCGCCTGGGTCGGGTTGCTTGCGCCCCTGCTCGGCGATGTGTGGACGCCCGTGCTGCAGCGCGCGCTCTTCGCGCTGACGGCCTGGGTCGTCCTCCTGTGGCTCTACCGGCGACGCGTGTTCTTCAAGGTCTAGCCGCGGCAGCCCTGCACCGGCGACCCGACGACGTACCATCCCGGACGAGGAGACGACGATGACGCGCGCAACGCTGGCCCTGCTCGGGCTCGCGGGACTGGCGGTCTGGGGCCAGGGCGGGCCGGCAGGCGCCGCACCCCCCGTGAAGGAAGCGTTCCACCTGTTCCTGCTCGTCGGCCAGTCCAACATGGCCGGACGCGGTGTGGACGCCATGCAGGACCCGCCGGTCGACCCGCGCGTGCTCATGCTCACCAGGGCGGGCAGGTGGGTTCCGGCGACCGACCCGATGCACTTCGACAAGCCGATCGCCGGTGTCGGCCTCGGACGTTCGTTTGCCGCACGGGTGGCGGAGGCGTTCCAGGACGCCACCATCGGGCTCGTTCCGGCGGCCGTCGGCGGCTCGCCTATCGAGGCCTGGAGACCCGGCGTGTTCTACGAGCCCACGAAGAGTCATCCCTGGGACGATGCGATCGCACGCGCGCGGGTGGCGATGGAGCGCGGAACGCTGAAGGCAATACTGTGGCACCAGGGTGAGTCGGACGCGACGCCGGCGCTGGCGCCCGCGTACGAGGGCCGGCTCCACGATCTCATCGCGCGTTTCCGCACGACACTCGACTCCCCGGACGTCCCCTTCATCGTCGGTCAGCTCGGACGCTTTGCCGACGTGCCGTGGGACGAGGCCCGCGGCATCGTGGACGCGGCTCATCGCGCGCTGCCGGCCAAGGTCGCCCACACCGCGTTCGTGTCCAGCGAGGGCCTCGTCCACGGCGGGGATCGCGTGCACTTCGACGCCGCCTCGCTGCGCGCGCTCGGCCGCCGATACGCGGACGCCTACCTCGCAAGCGCGGCACGGCACTGAGGCTGTGTGCGACGTGGCTGCAGGCATCACTGCCCCGCGCGTAGGGGCGCGGCAAGGCAGGCACGCGTCGCCAGCACGGCCAGCAGGGTGAAGAAGGGCGCAGACAAGTCGGCTCCGCGACCAGGCATCTGCATCTGGACGACCTCGCACCCGAGCGTGGCCACCACGGCGATGACCGGCCACCAGACCGGTCCCTTGCGCGGCACGTCGCGGGATGCCCACTGTGCGGCCACCACGCTGGCCAGGCCGAACCATCCGAACAGCATCGCGTAGTCCATGGCGCCGCGAAGGCCGCCGAGGCCGACCTGGGGCCACACGCTGAAGCCCCCGGGTGCGCCGCCGCCGGCGGCCGGCTGCAACTCGTACGCGACGATGCTGGCGAGCGCGCCGAGCAGGATGCCGACGGCCCACGGGTACGGACGAGTCGTCCCGGGCGCCGCGAGGAGCATCGGCGGCCCGACGATCGCGCACGCGCCGAGCACGCCGAGCAGTTCCTCCAGGGACAGCGGGGCGCGCACATCCAGCAGGAGCTGCAGGACCAGCGACGACACCACCGCGGCGCCCAACGCGATCAACCGCCGTACGCCATCGCGCGCCAGCAAGTGGCAGGCACAGGCCATGGCGACCCACGCCCCTGCGTGCCGCAGCAGCCGCCAGCCATCGACCGCATCGAGTCCCGGTCCGCGACGGAGGAAGGAGAGATTCGAGCGCACCGTCCCCACGTCGAC
Source organism: Acidobacteriota bacterium (assembly GCA_023427865.1). Lineage (GTDB taxonomy): Bacteria > Acidobacteriota > Vicinamibacteria > Vicinamibacterales > Vicinamibacteraceae > Luteitalea. Next base: position 10,642 of record JAEYZV010000566.1, on the reverse strand, counting down.
CGAAAACGTCCACGGCAGCGTCTGGCTCGCGATCCACATGATGACGATCGCGAGCGTCAACATCGGCAGCCGCGCGATCGTGCGCCGGTCGGGGGTGCGCGCCACCCCGGCGCTCCATGTCGTCACCATGAGGCCGGCGACGATGCCGACCGCACCGCCAGTCACGTTGGCGAGCACGTCCCAGGCCGACGACACGCGCGCGGACTGACAGGCCTGGACGACCTCCATGACGGTGGACAGCACGGCGAGGCCGGCAATCCCGGCCAGCGCGCCCCCCACGCGGGAACGGGTACGCGAGGGCCCGGCCGACACGCCTCGCGCACCCGCCAGCGACAGCAGCATGCCTAGTGGGATGTACGCCAGCACGTTGGCGAGCACGTCCGTGCGCGAGAGCCGCGCCGCGACGTCGAGCACCGGCCCGCGGCACACCCAGGCGCCGCCCGCGGCAAGTGACTGGTAGACGATGAACGCCGCGTAGGTGAGCAGCGCGAGGTAGATGCTGCGCGGGACGGCGCGCGAACGAGACGCGTCAGGCACCGATCACCGGATGGGCATGGTCAGGCACGCGGCTCGCCGAGCTGCCGCTGCAGCCATCGAACGACGGCGGTGGACATCGCCGGGATGGCGTCGGTGAAGCGATGGTCGACGCCGGGCAACACGACGAGGTCGGGGCGTCCGCCAGCGGCCGCCTGCGCATCGATGGAGTCCTGCAGCGGAACGAGTTCGTCCGCATCGCCGTGGACGAGCAGCCACGGCACGTGCACGGCCGCGGCCTGCCTCGTCAGTGATCCGAGCCACCGCGCACCCTCCTCCAATGTCCTGTTCCAGACGCACCCCGGCTTGTCGAGCATCAACCCCCGACCGGGCTCGAGGTGCGCGAAGTGGTGCTGCATGAACGCATGGACGTGGAACATGCCGGCAAGCGACACGAGCGCCGCGATGCGGCGATCGGTCGATGCGCGCAGCACGCCGACGGCTCCGCCCATGCTGTGCCCCACGTAGACGACGCGCTGTACGCCCCACGCCGTGACCGCATCGATCACGCTGCCGAGGTCGTCGGCCTCACGCATCGGCGTCGCGTCCTCGAAGCGGCCTTCCGAGCGGCCGTTGCCGGCGAACGAAACGAGCAGGCAGGACACGCCAGCCCTCGTGAGCGCGTTGGCGAGCTCCGTCTGCCAGGGCCGGTCCCAGTGCGAGGTCACGCCGTGGCCGATGATGGCGAGCGTGTGGGGCGCTGCCGTGCTCGCGGTGACCGCCGGCAGGTACGCGTGATCGAGGCGCTCGCCGTGTGCGTTGCGCAGCTCGATCGGCAGGGTGACCGAGCCGCTCACGCGCCGATCGCCCGCTGCGCGCGTGACCGGACGGCCTTGCGGGAGGCGGGGGCCCTTCGCGCGTCGCGGGCCTTCACACCTCGAGCTTCGATCAACCCGACGAGCCTCTCGACCGCCTCCCCGACGAACGCGGGATCCTCCGCGTGCAGGTCGCGCTCCACGACCTCGATGGTCGGCGGCAGCGCCGCCTTCAGCGCTTCGAAGTAGGCCTTGTCGCCCTTGGGGTCGTTGAGCGGGCCGCCGGGCATGGCGTAGCTGCCCGTACCGAGCCTGGGGATCATCAGCACCGCGTTGCCGCGCGTCGTCTGCAGGCGGGCGCCGATCTCCCGGGCTACCGTCCGCAGTTCCCTGGCGTTCAGCCGCGGTGCGAGCACCACCTCGTTGTGCCACACGTGCTTGTGATCCTTCCAGCGGTCGGGCAGCTGGTGCGGTGTCGACACGAGGATGCCCAGGTGCTCGGAGCCACCCGGACACAGCACCTGCGGCAACCCGAGCGCACCGGCGACCGACAACCGCTCCTTGCCACCGGCGCGCAGTCCGTGGAACAGTTCGTCGCTGATCTCCCCCATGGCGTAGTCGAACACCGCGCCGATGATGCCCTGCTTCATCATCAGCTCCATCGCGCGGCCACCGGTACCCACGGCGTGGAAGACGATGGCCTCGTAGCCACGCTTGCGTAGCAGCTCGACCGCCAGCATCGTCCCGCGCGTGAGCACGCCCAGGTTCGAGATGCCGACGAGCGGGCGCGCGCCCTTCGCTCGCCGCTTCAGCGTCACCTTCACCTGCGCCATGCCATGTGCGGCGCCGGCGGCATTGGCGAGCACCTTCCGCATGAACGAGTTCAGGCCGAGGATGTCGCCGACCGAGAACATCATCGTGATGTCGGAGATGCCGACGTACGACGACGTGTCCCCGGAGGCGACGGTGGAGACCATGACCTTCGGCAATCCGTAAGGCAGGGCGCGCATGACCGCCGTGCACGCGGCGGTGCCCTGCAGCCCGCCAAGGCCGATGACGCCGTGTACCTTCCCGGCATCGATCAGCTTCGAGAGCAGCTTCGTGGCACCGGCCGACATCACCGGCTGCGCGGCCTCACGCAACTGACCCGCCTGCAGTCGCGCCAGCGGCGTGCCGCCTGCGCGTGCCACGTCGCGGCGCGAGATGTCGGCCGTGGTGACCGGCGCGTTCATCACGCCGATGTCGACGAGCAGCGCGCGGCTGCCGAGCGCCTCGAGCTGCTCGCGGAGGAACTCCGCTTCCTGGCCCTTCGTGTCGAGCGTCGCGAGGACGGCGATGACCTTCTTCGGCATGGCGCGGACTCCTCTACCGGTTGTCGGGGAAACGCAGCGCCTGGAATTCCTTCGCTGCGGCGGACACGGCCTTCTCGATCGGCAGGCGTTCGGTCGACGAGCCGGTCCAGAACCCTTCGCACGACGTGTGGTCGAGGATGTACTGTGCGTCCGACGGCGTCTCCATCGCCGCGCCGTGCGCCACGAGGATGATGTCGTCCTTGATCCTCCGCAACTTCCGGTTGGCCTCCTCGGTACGGTGCGCGGTCTGCTCGATCGTCTCGCCCGAGTCGTAACCGCGCAGGCCTCCGCGCGTCGTGCCGGCGTGGAAGCAGAAGATGTCGGGCTGCGCCTCCTCGACGAGCCGGATGCTGTCTTCCTCGTCGAACGCCAGACCGATGGTCACCATGTCCATCTCGCGGCCCAGCTTCAGCAGCTCGATCTCGTTCTGCAGCGTGATGCCGGCACTCGTGAGCACCTTGCGAATCTCGCTGCCCTTGTCGACGTACGAAATGGACGGCCCGATGTTGGAGACCGAGAGCACGCCCATGCGCTGGCAGTCCTCGAGCACCATCCGCATGTCCTTGAGCGGGTCGTTGGCGTTCAGGCACGCGCAGACGAAGGCGTCGCCCTTCATCGCCGGCATGATGTCCTCGCGCGTGTAGTCGAGCGTCTGCTTGTTCGAATCGAGGATCGGCCAGAGCATCGACATCGTGCCCATGCCGTTGGCGCGGAGGCGCGCTCCGGAAAACGTGTTCACGCAGTCGACGCCGGCGGCCTCGAGCAGCTTCGCCACGAGCCCGCTGCCGGCGCTGGCGATGTGGATGGGCAGCCGCCTGGCCACCTTCGCGCGCAGCTTCTGCATGATCTCGGTGCGGGAGGTTCGAGGGACGATCAAGGGGGGCTCCTTATCGGGATTTGGGGATTGGGGATTCGGGATTCGGGATTCGGGATTGGGGATTCGGGATTCGCCGTCCGGCGACATGGTAAGCGAACCGCCGCTGCGAACCCCGAGTGAGCTTCAGGAAAGCAGGAAGAGCGAGACCGCACTCGCGACGGCCATCAGGATCAGCGCGCCGAGCGCCACCATACGGAAGGCGCCGCGGCCGAACACGAGCGCGATGCCCGCTTTCATGACGGTATTGGCGAGCACGCCAATGGCTATCGCACGGGCTGCCGCATCCATCGACACCGTGTACGCCACGCCGCGGGCCATCGACAGCGTGAGCGCGTCGACGTCGGTGAGCCCCAGCACGGCGGCGCTCGTGTACACGCCGGCCGCGCCCTGCGTCACCCGCGCCAGGTGGACCAGCATCAGCACGAGTTGGAAGAGCACCGCCATCTGCAGGGCCGCGCCGAGCTGCAAGGGATTTCGTTCGGTGCTCGCGGGCTGCGGCGCCTCACGCCCGCGCGACACGTACGTGCCCGCTGCGGCGATCGCGAGTGCGACGATGCCTGGTGCCACGAGATACGGCAGCAGCAACGGCACGAGCGGGGCGTTCAACACCGTCACCGCAGCAAGGACGCGCGGGTAGAGCACCGCATTCGCCGCAACGGTGCCGAACCCGAGCGCGCGCGAGAGCGTTGGCTCTTCCCGGCTCGTGCGCGCGAACGTCCACGTCACGTTGGTGGACGACAACAGGCCACCCACCAGACCGCTGAGGAGATATCCGTGTCCGGGACCCACCGCCCTGCGCAACAGGTGGGCAAAGAACGTGAGCCCGGAGAAGAACAGCACGAGGGCCCACAACTCCCGCGGTCGCACGCCCCCGAGCGGACCATACGGGCCCGGTGGCAGCAGCGGCAGCACGACGAGGGCCATCACCGCGAAGCGCACGCCCGCCCGCAACTCCTGATCGGCGATGCGCCCGACCAGGGCGTGCAGTCGTGACTTCTCGACGAGCAGAAGGCACTCGATGGCGATGATCGCGCTGGCGAGCTGCAGCTGGCCGGTGCCGGCGAGCACGCCCGCCGCGAGCACGATCAGCGCCGCGACCTCCGTCGTGGCCTCGACGTCGAACCGGCTCGCGCGTACGTACCCGGCGATCGTCAGTGCCATCGCGCCAGACAGCAGGATGACCGCCAGCCAGGTGATCCCCGCCGTCCATATCGCACCACTCAGGCCCGCCGTCGCGCCGAGCATCGTGAACGTGCGGATGCCGGCAAAGCGCGCGTGGGGCCCGTCGGCATGCCCGGACCATTGCCGCTCGAGCCCGACCGCGGCGCCGCCGAGCGGGGCGACGGCCACACCGAGGATGTGTGCGGAGTCCATCGAAGCGGCGATCCGGTCAGCGCGGCCGCGCCGAGTCAATGCCCGCGCGCGTGCCCGGCGCCGGGTAGCCTCTCGTCTGGTCGTCGAGCACGAGCACCCAGTCCAGCATCTCGCCGGGGTCGGGTGGCGTGAACGTCCGCGCGCCCGTGTTGGCGAACGTGCCGATGGCCGCCGCCGCGCCGGTGCGGGGATTGAACCACCATGCCTTCACCTGCGCGCCCGTGATCGCCGACATTCGCACCGTGAACGGGCGCCCCACCGGCGCGTACACCATCGCATACGTCCCCGCCTGGTCACGCGTCGCCGTGAAGTGATAGCGCCCGGTGCCCGGCATCGCCGTCGGCACAGGCGAGGGCACGAGGATCGTCGGATCCGGAATCCGCGTCAGGAACGGTCGCGACTCCATCAGCGCGCGCCCGTGCTGCATCTGCGCCGCACCGGGCTGGTCGATCGCTTCGTGCCAGGACATGAGCGGGTTGTTGACGGGCTGGCGCTCCGGGGTCCACATCTGCCACACCGAATGGTGGCCGTATGTGTGACCGAACGCGCCCGTGAACAGGTTCCAGTAGAGGGCCCGCCGCACGTCGCTGCCGATCGTGTGTCCGGACTGCCTGGCGTTGAACGCCACCGGATGATCTTCGTAGGCGGGTTCGCCATCGAGCACGGGCTTGACCGGAGTGCGGTCGTAGTCGACGCGCGTCTTGTCGTAGCGACCGGTGAACTCCACACCGTGCCCGTTCTGCCGCATGTTCAGGTCGAGCCACGACGCCTCGTGGAACCACTCCGCCGAACCGTGCCCGCCATTCGGGTGGAACGTGATCAGGTGGCGTCCCTCGTCGCCCTCCCGCAGGCCTCGCGCCATGGCCTCGACGATGGCGCGATGCGCGTCGGACTCGATCGGCCTGTCACCACCGACGATCCAGATGACGCCCGCATCGCGATACCGTCGGCCGAGCCACCGCCCGTAGGCTTCGGCGTTGTCCGGCGTGAACACCTCAGGCCCGACGCCCCATTTCCTGTTCCACTTGTCACCCCAGGTCGGCAGCAGGCCGACATGCATGCCGAGGCGATTGGCACGGGCAATGACCCAGTCCACGTGCGCGAAGTAGTCCTCGTTCGGGCGCGTCGGGTCGTTGTCGAGGAGCGGTGTGTGCCCGTACGCGTTCGGTGTGCCGAGCCCGTCGAGCTCGGCCAGGACCACGGCCTGGATGACGGTGAAACGGCGTTCCGCGCGGTTGCGCAGGTAACGCTCGGCCTCTTCGCGGTCCAGGCGGTGGAACAGCTCCCAGGCCGTGGCCCCGAGCCACAAGAACGGCCGCCCAACCTCGGTCACGAGGAACCGGCGATTCTCGGCAATCGTGAGCCGCGGGAGTTCCTGCGCGCCCGCGTGAGTCGCGGGTGCCGGCAGCATCGTGGTGGCCAGCACCGCCGTCGCCATCGAACGTGCAAGGGCCCGAAACATGCCCGGAGCTTACGACAGGAGCCGTTGGCGCGATAATCGTCCTGTCCCGCTCGCCTCCATGTCCCGCCTGCCGTGGCTTGCCCTGCTCCTCGCCTGTGCGACGACGTTCGCCGCGCCGGCCCCAGCACGCATCGTCGTGGTGGGGGACGTGCACGGTGACTACGCCACGTTCGTGACGGTGCTGCAGCAGGCAGGCGTGATCGACGGCAGGCGCAGGTGGAAGGGCGGAACGGCCGTCCTCGTCCAGACCGGCGACGTGCCCGACCGCGGCCCGCAGTCGCGCAAGGTCATGGACCTCCTCATCGACCTCGAGAAGCAGGCGAAGAAGGCCGGCGGACAGGTGCACGCGCTGCTCGGCAACCACGAGGTCATGAACATGCTCGGCGACGTGCGGTACGTCACGCCCGAGGAGTACGACTCCTACAAGTCGTACGATGCCGAGGCGCTTCGCGAGCAGGTGTTCCTCGGCAGCGTCGACCCTGCGCTCCGGGAGGACCGCGAGTACCGCAAGGCCTGGATGCAGTCCAGGCCGCTCGGCTGGGTGGAGCTGTTCCAGGCGTTCAGTGCGCGCGGCAAGTACGGGCGCTGGCTGCGCGCACACGACACCGTCGTCAAGGTTGGCGACACGCTGCTCCTGCACGGCGGCATCAGCCCGAAGTACGCGGCGCTGCCCGTCACCGAGATAAACGAGCGCATCAGGGTGGCGCTCGCGTCCGACACACCAGGCGCCGAGCCGCTGCTCGCCGACGAGGATGGCCCGCTCTGGTACCGCGGCCTTGCACTCGCGCCCGAGCCGGAACTCGCCGCGCACGTGGAGGCGTTGCTCGCGCACCATGGCGTCGCCCGCATCGTCGTCGGGCACACGGTGACCCCGGGGGTCGTGTTGCCCCGCTTCGCCGGCAAGGTGATCCTCAACGACGTCGGCTTGTCGGCGGTCTACGGGGGGCCCCCCTCGTCACTCCAGATCGAAGGTCACACGGTGTCGGTACGGCATCGAGGCACGCTGATTCGCGTGCCGGCCTCGGCTGATCTCGGCGCCTACCTGGACGCCGCACGGGCGCTCGAACCAGCAAAGTCGCGGCTGCGGGCGTGGATGGCTGCCGGTGCCACGTGGCCGCCGCCAACGGCGCCACCGATCGCCGCGCGCTCGCACGTCGGTCACTGAGGCTGGGGACGCGTCAGGTCGTACAGCGCCGACGGCCCGAGTGACTCGACGTGCGCGACGAGGCGATCGCGGCGCTTCAGCAGTGCCTGCATCTCGCCGTCGTTCAGGTACCTGCCCAGCTCCGCCTTCAGGTCGTCGAGCGTCAGCGACTTCATGCGCTCGAGCAGCGAGCGTTCGCAGCGGCGGATGATCTGGGGCTTCTGCAGGCCGGCGGTGACCCGGAAGCCGCGGGTGTGATCGATGAGCCAGAGCTTCCAGTGCTTGTCGATCAGCATGTTCCCCTGGTTGCGATCCGTGTTGGCGACCAGTTCGTCGAACACGCGCATCACGTGGATCTGGTCGTTCCAGTAGGTCCGGTCCGGCGGCAGCGCCTGCGCCTTCGAGCGCTGCTGCTCGTCCATGACCACGTCGTCGATCCACCAGGTGAATGCTGCGCTGGACCCGCGGAATGGGCGCTGGACCGACGGCGGGACCATGTCGAGGCCGAGCATCCGCCCGAGGCGATAGGCTGCGACGTTGTAGCCCCAGTAGTCGCGGAAGTTGAACTCGATGCGGCGTGTCGACTCGAAGCGGGTCTTGGACTCGTCGATCGTCTGGATGCTCACGTCGTGCGTGCTCGATCCGTCGGTGAGCGTGGCCCGGCGGGTGCCGGTGACGCCCTTCTTCACGTTCTGGATGCGGGAGACTCGCGCCGTCAGCAGGAACTGCTCCTGCTCCGGCAGACCGAGGGTGACCGAGGGCACCGCATGCGCGGCCAGCGACAGCGGCGCGGTCGGCGTGGCGTCCTGCGGCGCGGCCATTCGAGGCACGGCGAGGACGAGCAGGGCGAGAGCAATGGATCTCATCACTCGACTCCCGGTCTGGCTGGACGGAGGCGTCCAATCTACAGAACGACGCGGGAACCGAGTGTGGAACGGCTCTGGTAAGGAAGTTACGGGCCGCGCGACTCAGCGGCCACGGTCACGCGGGTTCAGTGCATCGCGCAGCTTGTCGCCGAGAGACCCGAGGCCGCCGGCCGGCGCCGCTGTGGCTCGCGCGAGCGCCGCCCTTTCGTCGGCGGCGTCGGCGGCAACCGACTCGCTCGTCGTCCCCTCCGGCACGAGCCCCACGCCTATCCGCTTCTTGTCGGGCTCCACGCTCAGCACCTGGAAGGAAGCCGTCGTGCCGACCTGCACGAGGCGCCTCCAGGCGCCTCGCTGGCTCCCCGGCGCGAACGTGGACGCGTGAGCGAGTGCTTCCACGCCGGGTTCGAGCTCCACGAACGCGCCGAAGTCGGCAAGCCGCGTCACCGTGCCACGCCACACCTGGCCGACCTCGTACTTCCCGGCCGCCGTGGTCCACGGGTCGGCCTGGAGCTGCTTGAGGCCGAGGGCGATCTTCTGCGTGCCCTCGTCGACACGCAGGACCTTCACGGTGATCTCGTCACCGACCCTGACGGCCTGCGACGGATCGATCGTGCGCGACCAGCCCATCTCCGACACGTGCAACAGGCCCTGCACGCCTCCGCCGAGGTCCACGAACGCACCGAAGTCGCGCACCGACACGACGCGACCGGTCAGCACGGCGTCGGGCACGACGAGCGCCCGCACCTCGGCGGCGCGCGCCTCCTGCTCCTTCTCGAGAATGGCTCGCCGCGACACGACGATGTTGCGGCCGCCTTCCTTGAACTCGACGATGCGGAACGCGTACGACTGGCCGACGTGCCGCTCGGGATCCTCGGTGCGGATGATGTCGATCTGCGAGAACGGGCAGAAGGCGCGCGTGCGGGCGATGCGCACTTCGTAGCCGCCCTTGACCACGCCCTGCACGGTGCCCTCGACGGGCAGCCCGGCCTGGTACGCCTGCTCGATCTCGCGATCGGTGGCCGCCTTGCGCGCGAGCCTGCGTGACAGGCGGATGCCTCCCGCCGTCTCGACGACGACGGCCTGGAGGCGATCGCCCACGGCGACCTCCAGCCGGCCCTCGTCGTCCTTCAACTCGGCGACATCGACGATCGCTTCGCTCTTGCTGCCCACGTCGACGAGCGCCACCTCGTCACCGATGCCGACGATCGTGCCCTCGACCGACTGGCCCCGGGTCAACGAGGAGGCGCGCGTGGAGGCCTCGAACAAGGCGGCGAAATCGTCTTCCGGCTGCTGGTCTTCTGGCTCGTTCACGCAACAAGCGTAACAAGGTAGGGCGCGTTCCCCGAACGCGCCGAGGGTTCGGGCAGGCCGCGTTCCCGGAACGCGGTTGGGTTCGACGATAGAATCGGCCCATGCCCTCGGCCGCGCCCGTTGCCCCGGACCTGGCCACCCGGCCGCCGCTGACGCCGCCACTGAAATGGGCTGGGGGCAAGCGCTGGCAGCTCCCGGTGCTGCAGCCTCTGTGGGCGCCCCATCGACATCGTCGGCTCGTCGAGCCGTTCTGCGGCGGCCTTGCGGTGCCCCTCGGCCTCGGCCCGGCCGACGCGTTGCTGAACGACCTCAACCCCCACGTCGTGAACTTCTACCGGTGGCTGCAGCGCGGGTTGCGCGCGGACGTGCCGCTGGTGAACGCCGAGGCCTGCTATTACGCGAATCGCGAGCGGTTCAACGCGCTGCTCGAGGCGGGTCGAGGCGACACCGCGGAGGCGGCGGCGCTTTTCTATTACCTCAACCGGACCGGGTACAACGGCCTTTGTCGTTTCAACCGCCGCAATCGGTTCAACGTGCCGTTCGGGCGCTACGCGCACATCAGGTACGTGTCCGACTTCGACGCCTACCGGGACGTGCTCTCCGGGTGGACGTTCACGTCGGTGGAGTTCGACGCCGTGCCGCTGCGCTTCGACGACTTCGTCTATGCCGACCCGCCCTATGACGTGGAATTCCGGCAGTACGCCGCGCGCGGGTTCTCCTGGGAGGACCAGGTCCGTACGGCAGAGTTCCTCGCGGCGCATGTCGGTCCCGTGGTGCTGGCCAATCAGGCGACGCCTCGTATCCTCGACCTCTACCGCGCCACGGGATACGACCTGCGCCTGCTCGACGCGCCGCGACGGATCAGCTGCGACGGCAATCGCGCGTCCGTGAAGGAAGTGCTGGCCACGCGAAATCTGTAGCGGTCGGTCGGGACTCGGGACTCGGGACTCGGGAGTCGGGACTCGGG
>JAEYZV010000492.1 GCA_023427865.1 Acidobacteriota bacterium | reverse complement strand
GGCGCGTGTCCTGCAGCCGCACGACGTTCGCGCGAACGTCGGTGCCCTTCCTGTCGGCCTCCTGCAGGTCGCGCAGCAGGCCCTCCTGCGTGCGCAGCGACTGCAGCAGCGCAAACAGCGGCGAGTCCGCGGACGTCTTCAGGCGTCGGTCCCTGCTCGTGAACACCTGGTCGACGCGACTCGTCAGCGTCTCGACGATGCCGGTGACCACGGGGTCCTTGTCGAGAGCGCCGAGCGCCCGTGTGACGAGCGCCTTGCCGGTGTCGTCCCGGTCTTTGGCGAGGCTGGCGTCGAAGATGCCTTGCACTTCACCCTGCCGCCCGACCAGCGCGGTGAGGAGGTAGCTTTCGAGCTTCGGGCCGGCGCCCCGGCCGCCGGGTGGTGCGATCCCCCACGCAAGCAGATCGCGCAGCGTGCCTTCGACATGATTGCCCTCGGCCACGTCGCGAAACCTGGGCGCCTCGACGCAGTCGCTGCACGCCAGCCTCGCCATGCGCCGGTGCCCGAACCGTTTTTCGACGCGCCACAGCTTCCCGATGTGCTCGAACGTCAACGTGACGCAGGCAGGCATCGACTCGCCCCACGTGACGTGCTCCTCGCCCGCAGACGACGTCGTTTGCAGGAACAGCGCCGCGCGGATCGCTTCGACGAGTGAGGACTTGCCCAGTTCGTTCGGGCCGTACAGCACCGTGAGACCCGGGCCGAACGTGACCGACGCCTCGCGAATCCCGCGGAAATGCTTCACCTCGAGGCGGTGAAGCCTCACGATCGGGCCTCGCTCAGGAGCCGGTAGAGCAACTGCACCGCACGGCGCGCCTCGTCATCGGTGTCGGCGACCGCGGTGAGCGCGCTCGCCACGATCGACAGCGTCTCCGGTGCGTCGCGCAACACCTCGTCGATGTCGCCGACCTCGAGGCGCAGGCGCTGCCGATCGATGACCAGCGCCCCGGCACGCCCGGTGCTGGCAAGGTCGCCTCGCAGCCGGCGCGTGAGCTCGTCGATCTCCTTCTCGGCCGACACGGGGACGCTCATGTCGAGGCGTAGGCGGAGCACCGTGGACGCGAGGTCCTCGCTGGCGATCCGCCGCAGGGCCTCGAGGCTGGTGACCGTCTCTTCCCGCCACGTCCACCGGGCCACGCGCACGCGGGTGATCGTCGGACTGGCGCCCGCGCGCGGCAGCAGCACGAGGGCGACGTCGCCGCAGTCGGACTCACCGAAGCGCGTCTGCTCCGGCGCGCCCGGGTAGACGATGGGAGCCACCCCGCCGCCGTTGACGACCCGGAAGCCGTGGGTGTCGCCAGTGGCAAGGTAGTCGATGCCGCGCTGCTGCGCGGCGTCGCGCGCGATGGGGAAGTTCGTCTGGTGCCCCTCCATGTCGAACGTCGACCCGTGCACGAGCCCGATGCGGATGCGCGTGTCGCCGTCGGCCCGGGGCGGCAGCGAGAGCGCCAGGTCCTCGGCACCCGCGGTGGACTGGCAGGGCGCAGCCAGGAGCACCGCGTCCTCGCCGAGCGCGAGCTCGAATCGCTTCGACTCGACGACGTGGACCCACTCGGGGAGCAGCGCACGGAACGGATGGTCCGGATGGAAGACGGAGTGCGATCGGATCGGATCGTGATTGCCGGGCAACAGCACGACGGGCCGGCTCCAGTGCCTTCGGCTCCTCAGTACCTCGGCAAAGCCGCGCCACCAGTCCTCGGAAGGGTCGGGGGTGTCGAAGATGTCGCCCGCCCAGAGCACGGCGTCGACCGCGTGCTGGTCGGCGACCGAGAGGATGGCCCTGGCCACCTCGAGCCGCGCGCGAGCGAGCTTGCGGCGATCGTCGGGCTCCAGCTGTCCGAACTCCAGGCCGAGGTGCAGGTCGGCGGTGTGCAGCAGCTTCAGCATGCCGCGCCACCCCCGATCTCGAAGTACACGTCGAGCACACGTTCGACATGCGGCCTGCCGTATCGCCGTTCGAAGAGGCGATCCCGCCACGCCCGATACTCGTCGTCGCCGCCGTCCTCGAGATGCGCGATCTGCGCCAGGACCGCCTCGCGCTCGGCAAGGAGGCGGGTGAGGCGCGCGTCGGTCTCGGCGCCGGCCTGCACACCGAGCGTGCGTTGACGCCGCTGCTGGGCCTCGTCGATCCGCGCGGCGATCGCCGCTTCCTTCCTCCGCATCACGAGCACCTGGTCGGCCAGGTAGTGATCGAGCTGCCCCAGCATCTGGTCGAAGCGGACCTGCTCGTGCGCCGACACCGCAGCGTGATCGGCGAACACGGCCACGTCGACGGCGTCCTGCAGGGCCTGCCAGTCGCGTGAATCGGCCGCGTACGGGCCGACCTGCACGGGCTGCGCAAGAAGCGGGTTCACGACGGGTGGCGGCAGCGGATCGGCCTCACCATCGAGGACGGCCGTGGTGACCAGGTTGTCCAGGCGCTCGATGCCCCTGTAGGACACCCGTGTCACGACGAGGCGGCCTCGCCGGCCGGCCAGTCCGGCGAGGTGCGGGTCGCCGTCGACTCCCGTTGGGAACACGACGCGCAGGGCCGAGTCGGTGGCCCGCCTGGCGGCGGTGATGGCGGCCTGCACGACCGCATGCCCGCCGTGCAGCACCTCCGCCTCGCCGGTCGATCGGGAGTCGCCGGCGACCGCGACGAAGCCGGCGCGGTAGCCCGCAGGCAACCGAGGTGACGGCTCGATCCGGTACTGGACGAAGCCGTCGCAGCGCGTCCGCTCGTACGGGACGCCCGCCTCGTCCAGGTACGTGCGCGTGACGATGTCCACGTCGCGATCGAGACCTTCGAGCTCGGCGGGCAGTGCCTGGCTGTAGCTCGCCAGCACCCGCCTCACCGCGTCGTCCAGCCGCGTCTCGATGAGCCCGGACGCCCGCTCCTGGACTTCGTCGAACGCGCGTCGGCGTTCCTCCATCGTGTCGCGCAGGTGACGCAGGTCGGTCGTCACGTCGTCGATGGAGCGGGCGCGGCTGTAGATGTTTCGCAACTCCTTCTCGAAGTCGACGCTCACGCTCGCCACCAGCGATTCGGGCGCCGCATGCGTCGGTTGGTGGAGCACGGCATCGGAGGCGTCGAGCACCTTGCCGAAGAGATCGAGCTTCTGCGTGAGGATCTCGAGGGTCAGCTGCTGCGCCAGGTTTCCGGCCGCGAGGAAGCTGACCACCGTGACGCCGCGCTTCTGGCCATAACGATGGACGCGCCCGATGCGCTGCTCGATGCGCTGGGGATTCCAGGGCAGGTCGTAGTTGACGACCGTGTCGCAGAACTGGAGGTTCAAGCCTTTGGCGCCGGCCTCCGTGGAGATGAAGACCTTCGAGCGCTGCCTGAACTCGTGCACGAGCGCCAGCCGGAGCGCCACCTCGCGGCTGGGCCGGTGAGCCTCGGCGATGGCGTGCCCCTCCTCCGATTCCCACTGCTCGAGTGCCCGCTCGGCAGCAGGGCTTTGGTTGTCGCCGCGAAAGAGCGTGATGTCTCGGTCGACGTAGCCGTGCTCCATGAGCAGGTCGCGCAGGTAGTCCTGCGTCGTCAGCGACTCGGTGAACACCACGGCCTTCCCGGAACCATGACCCTCGCGACCCCGATCCTCGACGATGCGCAGGGCGTCGAGGAGGCGGCGAGCCTTGCTGTCGTGCCCGAGAGCCTGGGCTCGCGCCGCGAAGCTTTCGACGAGCTCGAGTTCAGCCCGGAGCCGCTCATCGGTCTCCGCGGGCTCCGGGATGTCCGCTGGGACGGGCCCGCCCGTCGCACGTGTGACCATGCCGTCCGAACGTTCGGAAGACTGCGCCTCCTCGTCACCGATCGCCGTGAGGCTCTCGTCCTCGAGATCGCCGGCGATCTCGCGCAGCATCTCCGCGCCGTCATCCGACACACGGTAACCACGATGTGCC
>JAEYZV010000490.1 GCA_023427865.1 Acidobacteriota bacterium | reverse complement strand
GCAACCGGCAACCGGCAACCGGCAACGGGCAACCGGCGGCCACCCGAGGAGCAGGGTCGTGCTCGGGCTGGTCTAGGATCGGGGCATGACGGCGCGACACGACCGGGGCGCGCAGGTGACGACCATCCGCTGGGGCATCATCGGGTGCGGCGACGTGACGGAGGTGAAGAGCGGCCCGGCCTTTGCGAGGGCCGACGGTTCCGCCCTCGTCGCTGTGATGCGCCGCACGGCGCACCTGGCGGAGGACTACGCGCGCCGGCATGGGGTCGCGCGGTGGTACGCCGACGCGGAGTCGCTCGTGGCCGATGCCGAAGTGGACGCGGTCTATGTCGCGACACCCCCACGCTGGCATCGCGAGTACACACTCCTTGCCGCGCGGCATCGCAAGCCGGTCTACGTGGAGAAGCCGATGGCGCTGAACCACCGCGAATGCCTCGAGATGGTCGAGGCGTGCCGCGACGCCGGCGTCCCGCTCTTCACTGCGTACTATCGTCGCGCGCTGCCTCGTTTCCTGCGGGTGAAGACGCTGCTCGACGAGCAGGCGATTGGCGCCGTGCGCGCGGTGTGCGTCACGCTGACGCGGCGACATGCCATGGATCCGCACACGCTGCCGTGGAGGGTGGATCCGGCGATTGCGGGCGGCGGGCTCTTCGTCGACCTCGCCTCCCATACGCTCGATCTGCACGATTGTCTGCTCGGGCCGATCGCGTCCGAGGCCGGTGGTGCGGCGAACCAGGGCGGGCACTACCGGGCCGAGGACATCGTCTCGGCGGCGTTCGTGTTCGAGTCGGGCGTGCGAGGCACCGGGCTCTGGTGTTTCACCGCCGACCGCGACCACGACCGCGTCGAGATCATCGGCACGGGCGGCCGCATCACGTTCTCGACCTTCGACCAAGCGCCCGTGGGGCTCGTGCGCGGTGACCACGTCGAATCGTTCGACATCCCGCATCCCGCGCATGTCCAGCAGCCGCTCATCCAGTCGATCGTCGACACACTGCGCGGCACCGGCACGTGCTCGAGCACCGGTGAGTCCGCCGCGCGCACCACGCGCGTGATGGATACCCTGCTCGCCTCCTACTACGCCGGCGGCGCACCCGCATGACGCTGACACGGCAGCACCGGCGTCGGCGGCATGAATGACGCGATCGTTGGCGATCCTTACGCGTGTAGACCGTGGTAGGGCCGGCTGTCCCAGCCTGGCCCATGGCTGCGATGATGCGGCACATGAAGAGGGAGACCGGGATGCGGCAGCACATCGGCGTGATGCGGAAGGGTGGGCTCGTCGTCGCCTGCGCGCTGGCCCTGTCCCTGGGCGGCGGATTGGATGTCCGCCCGTCCACCGAGGCCGTCGCCGCCGCGCAACAGCCCGCCGAGACGGCCATTCCCGCCGAGGTGAGGCTCTTCATCCCGTACAAGGCCTACACACAGGAGGAGAATGATCGGGTCCTCGCGCTTTACAAGTACCTGCGCGTGGCCGACGTCTCCGACGGCATGGACATCGTCGGACTGCAGGACATCGGCACGGTGAACGAATCGATCCGCCCGCTGTGGAAGGACACCGACACGTTCGCGCATCGCGTCCACGGCATCGCGGTCACCGCGCGCTACGTGCCCACGAACGTTCGTGAGCCGAAGATCGACGACAAGCGGATCGGCCAGTTGTACAGCACCGCCACCTCGGAAGCGTTCATGCCGATGCTGTTTCCCGGCGCCGTGCTCGTCGTCGACGCGACCGACGATGGCGAGTCGCGCAGCGCCGGCTCGTCCAACATCCTGGCGTGGCAGAAGCTCGGCATGCGCGCGTTCATCACGAGCGGCGGGCTCGCCGACAGCGACGAGATCATCCACCACAAGGTGCCGGTGTACTTCCGGCGACTGGCGCGAGGCATACGCCCGGGCCGCAATCTGCTGGAGTCGGTGAACCGACCGGTGACGATCGGCGGCGTCCTCGTCAGGCCCGGCGACGTCGTTGTGGCCGACGGTGACGGCGTCATCGTGGTGCCTCGGGAACACGCGGAGGCGGTGGCGGAAGCGGCGCTGCCGTTCCTCGACAACATCCAGCGGGAGCGATTCATCAAGGAGACCGGCCGGGACCTGTGGTCCACTCCGCGCAAGCCGCAGGACTGAGCGCCACGGGTAGCCCGTTGCGCGTCGGGCCCCCGTGGTGTGTGGCGTCAGGACGTGGCGCGCTTGGCCGTGAACTCCCGCGGTGGCGCATTGCCCCCGTCGCGCGACGAGGTGAACGTGATCTCGTTGCCCTTCACGGTGCCCGTGAGCGTCTCGCCGTCGACCTTGAAGGTGAAGGTCTGCTCGCGCGTCTGGCCGTCGCGACCGGCCACCTGTGCCGTCCACTTGCCGGTAACGTCGGCTGCATACGCCGACACCGACACCGTCGCCACGAGCACCGCCGTCGCGAGCATCGAAAGTCCTTGCCGCATGGATCCTCCTGATGGGAGCTGAACGCGGGGATCGTACTCCGACGCACACGCGGCTGATCCATCGTGGCGCCTGGCTCCGATGGGATGGTGAAATGCCGGAACGCTGAACGTCGGAACGCTGAACGTCCGAATGCAACGGCGGTATGCGACTTCGCCGTCAGGCCAGTCGCTGCTGCAGATCCAGGGCGTTCTCGCACGCGGCGCCGGACGCCGTGTTGTCGAAGATGCACCAGACGTCCACGTCTCGACGCAGGGCGCGCACCTGCGCCGCGAGCCCGTCGATCTGCGCGACGTCGTAACGCGACCAGTACACCCGTGGCGCGCCGTGCCAGCGAAAGTACGCGAGTCGCGGCCAGCCGCCGGGCACATCGTCGCCGCCGACCCGCGCAGGATCTGCAGCCACGCGGGCGACCCCATGCTGTACCAGCATCGCCTGCGCGTCGGGCGACATCCACGTGACATGGCGCGGTTCGCACACGAGCGGCCCCTGGTAACGCGCGCGACACGTGTCCAGGAAGCGGCCGACCACGCTGCCGTCGAACGCGAACGACGGCGGCAGCTGCACGAGGAGCGGGCCGCGCTTGCCGCCGAGCCCGGCCGACTCGTCGAGGAAGCGCTGCAGCAGCGCCTCGACGTTCACGAGCCGGCGGTCGTGCGTGATCGCTCGCGGCAGCTTCACGGCGAAGCGGAAGCCGATCGGCGTCGACGCCGCCCATCGCTCGTAGGTCCTGACGGCGTGCGGCTTGTGGAACGACGAGTTGATCTCGACGCCGGTGAGCACACGGCCATATCGCTGCAGGTGCGTGCCGTCACTGTCGAAGCGCCACGCGCACCCGCGCGGGAGTGACCAGCCCGCACTGCCGACGAAGACCGCCATGTCTCCGGCAGTGTACTCACAGGCCGGAGCACGTCGGCGCCATCAGCCAATCTCCTTCCACCCCACCCACGCAGGAGAGCAGTACGGCGTCGCCGCGGCGCATCCCGCGCGCCCCCCGTCGCGGCGCGTCCGCCGCGGCCCACCGCGCCGGCCTGGCGTCCGATGGCCGGGTCTTCCAGCGTCGAACGACTCGGCGCGGTGGCCGGAGGCGAGTCGATTTATGGCCTCATCCGCCACCGTCAGGTGGGTGTCGGCAAGGAGGCGGGCGGACTCGTGAGCGCGTTGACGAAGGCACGAGGATGACGCGGCCAGCCGGTCATCGGCACGCGTCGCGCCGGATGTGTTGCGACAGGTCGACGATGGTGACCAGTGTGTCGTCCTGGGCAGCGCCTGCCGGCAGGTAATCGGCGACGCGACACGTGAAAACGATCACCTGGTGATCGTGGTCGCGCACCGAGGCGCGCAGGCGGTCGCCGAACCACGCGAGCCGTGCGCTGTCGCTGTGCACGAGCTGGTCGTCGAGCACGACCGCCGTCCGCAGGTGGCCGGCGATGGCGAGGCGCAGCAGTGTCGCGAGTTGCTCACGCGTGCCGATGGACATCGACCCTGCGCGCCGCGCCCCTCCATCGGCCTCGACGTGCTGCAGGGTCAGGTCGGGGGCGAACGCGACCTGTCCGTACCGGTCCCCCGTGAGCTGCTTGAAGGCGCGTGTGACCGGACCGGCGAGCACCCGCCCGAGGTGCGTGGCGCGCGAGGCTTCCACGGCTTCGATCTCGCGCAGCAGCCGCAGGGCCGCCTTCTCGTTCAGCTCGCGCTCGAGCACCTCGGCGCGCGCGTACGTGACCGCCTCTTCCAGCTGCGCGAGGCGCTCGGATCCGACATGGCCGGCGATGAGCGTCAGCTGGCCGGTTGCCTGGTTCAGGTCGGCGGTGCACTGCTCCAGCTGACGCTGCAATCGCACGAGGCTGGCCCGGGCCGCCACCGGATCCAACGCGGCCTCATCGCCGGCGGCAAACACGGGGTCGCTCGTGGCCTGCAGCAATCGCGCCTCGATGGCGTTCCGATCGACGGCGTTCAACATGCCACGCTTCGACGCGATGTCCGTCCTGACCTCGGCCGCGCAGCGCTCGGCATCGACGCGGCATCTCCTCGCGCCGTCGAGTGCCTCCTGCTCGACTGCGAGTGCGCCTTCGAGCCTTGCATGCTCGTCCCGTGCCCGCTGAAGTGCAGTCGCCGCCGACTCGGCCTGGTCCATCGGGGACGAGTCGAGTGTCGACAGCTCGTGGTCGATCGCGGCGACGCCCTGCTCGGCCTCCTTTCGGGCGCCTTCGGGCCGCGCGCCAAGGGCGGCGACGCGCCGGTCGGCCGCACGCCGCGCCTCGTCGAGTCGCCGTCGCAGGCCGCCGGCCTCTGCCGTCACCGCCGCCAGGTGTTGCCTGGCCAGATCGAGGGCGTCGGTGGCGGCCTCCACGGGGAGCACCGGCCCATCGCCGCCGCCAAGGTCCTGCAGTCGTAACCGCAGCCGCGTCATCGTGTCCGGATCGGCCTGGTCGCGCGCCAGGCGAAGCGCCGTCTCGCACGCGGCGACGTTCCGCGTGGCGCGATCGACGTTGGTCTGTGCGTCGCCTGCGATCTCCGTGGCGGCGCGGAGGGCCTGGTCGGCCTCAGCCTTGACGCGGGTCCGCGTGGCGTCCAGTTCCTGCGCGACCAGGGCGATACGCTGCTGCACGGCGGCGGCATCCGCGCCGAGCGCCTGCATCCGTTCAGCGACGGCAGCCGCGTCGGCAGCAGGCGTCTCCCGCTCGAGGCGCTCGAGTGTCGCTCGCCGCGTCTGCAGTGCCGCGGCGGCGCGCTCGGCGTCCACGGCACTCGCGTCGTGCTCGTCGGCCTCGGCGCGAAGGTGCTGTGCCTCGGCCCGAAGATCGACGAGCGCTGCGACGGCGTCCTCGAATGCGGCAAGGTTCGGCAGGCCTGCCGCACGCAACGACGGCTCCACTTCCTGCACCCAACGGTCGCGTCGTCGCGTGAGCTGCTCCTGCCGATGCGACTGCGCGCGGTTGCGGCCCTGGAGCAGGAACCACGCGAGGCCGCCCACGATGGCTGCGGCCAACAGGCCCGAGAGGCCGGCGACTGCCATCGGAAGCGCCAACCCCAGGTGAGCGGCCGCGGCGACGGCGACGGCGGCGACGAGACCGACCACACCGGGCACCAGCGGTGAGGGCGAATCGGCCCGATCGGGGAACGGACGTGCGGCGAGCTCCCGTTCGAGCAGGCGCCACGCGGCGATGCGCTCAGCGGTCGGCAGCACACGTGATGCAAGACGCTGCTCGACGTCCATCGCTTTCGCGCGCGCAGCCAGGGCAGCGGCGCGGTGACGGCGTGCCCGTTCGTCGGCCGCTTCGAGTGAACGGATCTCGTCGCGCAGGGAGGCGAGCGCAAGATGCGCCTCGACCGCACGCAGCAGCGTCAGCTCGGATTGCGCCGCCGCGATCTCATCCGCATCCGATGCGCTCTCGACCGCGTCCCGACGCCGTTGCGCCGCGATCACTGCAGTCGCCGCGGTCTCGAGTTGCGCGCGCGCCTCGCCCTCGCGGCGCTGCGCCTCGTCAAGTGCCGTGATCGCATGCGCGACCACGTCGTGGCGCTGCGCGAGCAGGACGAGTTCGGCCGCGGTCCTTGCACGTTCGAGTGCGAGCTCGGCTTCTCGCACTCGCTCGGTGGCGTCGGCGACCGTCGCGTCGGCGTGCGCACACGCCTGTTGAAGGTCTGCTGCCTCGGCGGCCGCCTGCTCGGTGGCGGCGACGTCCTTCAGCCGGGCCTCGAGCACCGTGCGCTTCGCGTGGAGTTCCGCACGCCGGCGCGCTCGTGACTGGTCGGCGAGGTGCGACGACTGCGCGAGCGCCTCGCTGGCTCTCGCCACCGCCTCGGTCGATGCCTCCACCCGTTGCCGCGCCGCTTCCACCGCCGCTGCGGCTGCGCGTTCGGCGTTCCATGCGCGTTCGAGACCCGACTCGATGCCGGCGAGCTCGCCTTCACGCGTCGTCAGCGCAGCACGCTGCGCATCGATGTCGGCAAGCTGGCGCTGCAGCGCCTCCACCTCTCGCCGCAGGCCGGCGCGCGCGGTGGCACGCGCGGCCTGCTCGCCGGCGGCGCGCGCACTCGCCGCGGCGGCCTCGACCTCGCCTAGCAGGCGC
>JAEYZV010000456.1 GCA_023427865.1 Acidobacteriota bacterium | reverse complement strand
ACCTTGTACGGGCAGTTGTTCGCGCAGTAGCGCGTGCCCACGCAGCGGTTGTAGACCATGTCGTTCAGGCCCTCCTGGTTGTGCACCGTCGCCGCGACGGGGCACACCACCTCGCACGGTGCGTTCTCGCACTGCATGCAGGTGAGGGGCTGATCGTGAACCGTGGGGTTGTCGAGGTCGCCTTCGTAGTAGCGATCGATGCGCATCCAGTGCATCTCGCGCCCCACGGCGACCTGCTGCTTGCCGACGACCGGGATGTTGTTCTCCGACACGCACGCGACCACGCAGGCGTTGCAGCCGTCGCAGGCGTTCAGGTCGATGATCATCCCCCACTTGTAGGCGTCGTACTGCCACTCGTTGCCGTGCAGCGTGTCCTCGTACTTCGGGACGTGCGTCATGTGCTGCGCGAACGTCGGGTCGGCCTTGTAAAACGGCAGCGCAGCCGTGCGGACCACCGCGCGCTGCTCCATGTTGAAGTGCATCTGCGTGCTGGCCACCGTGAACGTCTCGCCGGTGTCCTGCACCTGCGCCCCGGTCACGAACCACGGCGCGGTCGAGCGGCGCACGAGGTTGGCGTTGTAGCCGATGCCCGTCCCCACACGCCCGGCGCGCTGGCGCCCGTACCCGAGTTGCAGATTGATCGAGTTGTCCGGATGACCGGCCTGCACCCACACGGGCCCGCTCACCGACCGGCCGTTGATCGTGACGGTGGCCACCGACGCCTGGTAGCGCGTCAGGTTCTGCGCCGGCAGCCCGAAGCGCTCCGCAGTGCGCGGGCTGACGACGATCACGTTGTCCCACGTGATCTTGTTGAGCGGCTTGGGCAGCTCCTGCAGCCACGCGTTGTTGGCAAAGCGGCCGTCGTGCACGCTCGGGTCGGGACTGAAAGTCACCTCGAGCGCGTCGGCCGCCGCTGCGGCCGGGGGCGGCGGGATGGCCGCCGGTGCGCCGATCGTCACTGGCGCGGCCGCCGTGCCGTGCACGAAACCGTCGTGCACCGCGCGACGCCAGAACTTCTCGAAATCGGCGAAGGGCGTCCCGTCTGGCGCGGTCAGCGTGCCGCCGCCGAACTGCCCCTCCCAGTAGCCGCGCACCGTCTCGTACGCCGTGGCCGCCGGGTTGTCGCCGAAGGCCGCGAACACCTCGTGCACGCTGCGCGCCGTCTCGTAGAGCGGATTGATCAGCGGCTGCGCGATCGTCACCGTGCCGTCGAGGGCGCGCACGTCGCTCCACGACTCGAGGTAGTGCGTGAGCGGCACGTGCCACTGGCAGCGCTCGGCCGTCTCGTCGACGTGGAGGCCGGCGTGCACGCGCACCGCCACCTTGCGCAACTGGTCGGCGAAGCCGAGGTCCACCGGCGCGTCGTACACCGGATTGACGTCCACCATCACGAGCAGGTCGACGCGGTTTGCCGACATGTCGCCGACGAGTTCCTGCAGCGTGCCGGTGCGACCCTCGACCCGGGCCGCCTGCGAAGGCACGTAGTCGACGGTGCTGCCCACGGCGCCCAGCGCCTGGTTCATCGCCGCCGCGAGCACGTGCACGGCGGCTGGCTGGTGATCACCGGCCACCACGAGCGCACGCGCGCCCGCCGCCTGCAGGTCCGCGACTACGGCGTCGATCCACGCCTGGTCCACCTTCGGCGGCAGGGCACCGGTCGTGGCGCCTGCGACGCCGAGCGCCGACGCAATCGCACGTGCCACCGGATCAACGTCCACCGCGCGCACGGCGAGGCGATGGTCGGCCTTGGTGCCGGTGTTGCTCGTCCGGCTCTCCACCATGTACAGCCGGTTCATGGTGGTGTTGCCGCCCTCGAGGCGCCGGCGGTCGGCAAACGCGCGCGCGTCGCGCAGTTCGCCCGGGCCGCAGTCGATGAAGTCGCCGTCGAGCGACAGGATGACGTCGGCGTTCTCGAGCTTCAGCACGGGATCGACGCGCTGGCCGAAGGCGGCGTTCAGGCCCTCGGCGATGCCGTCACGCCCGGCGGGCTCGTACTGGATCCAGCGGGCCTCGGGGTAGATGCCGAGGATGGCCTCGATCTGCGCCGCCAGCGTCGGCGAGGTGACCGTGCCCGTCAGGAACCGGAGGCCGGCGCCGTTGACCGCCTGCAGCGCGGCGAGCGAGCCGGCCATGGCCGCCTGGAAGTCCGCGAAGGAGCGGATCTCGCGCTGGTAGGTCAGCGTCTGCGACCGGTCCGGATCGTAGAGGTCGAGCACCGAGGCCTGCGCGTAGCGGCTGGTGCCGCCGCCACTGGCCGGGTGCTCCGGGTTCGGCTCGATCTTGATCGGCCGGCCGTGATGGCTCACGGCGAGCACCGGCTCGGCGAAGCCCCCGCGCGGCATCGCCGTCGCGAACAGCTGCGTCCTGCCCGGCACGTACCCTTCCGGGGCCACGACGTAGGGAACGATGTGTTCGGCAGGCTGGCGGGTACAGCCGGTCACGCCGGCAAGCGCCAGGGAGGCGCCCATCAGCTTCAGGAACTGTCGCCGCCCGGCAGGGTCGCTCCACTCTGCCGCGTTCTCCGGAAACTCGCGCTGCAGGTACTGCTGGAACTCCGGGGTCTCGGCCACCTCGTCCAGGCTGCGCCAGAACGTGGGACCCGAGGCCGAGGCGAGCCGGGCGCGAATGGCCGACAGATCGATATCACTCATGGTTCGC
>JAEYZV010000451.1 GCA_023427865.1 Acidobacteriota bacterium | reverse complement strand
GGCGCGTTCCCCGAACGCGCCAATCAGCCCAGTACTTTCGTGCGGAAGTACTCGATGGTCTTCGTGAGGCCTTCCTCGAGCGACACCTTCGGTTCCCACCCGAGCAGCGTACGCGCGCGGGTGATGTCGGGGCGCCGCACTTTCGGGTCGTCCTCGGGCAGCGGTTCATACACCAGACGGCTCTGCGATCCGGTCATGGCGATGATCGTCTCGGCGATCTGCTTGATGGTGAGCTCGTGCGGATTGCCGATGTTGACCGGCTCGTTCACGTCCGACTCGAGCAGCCGGATGATCCCGTCGACGAGGTCGGTGACGTAGCAGAAGCTGCGCGTCTGCGACCCGTCGCCGAAGATCGTGACGTCCTCGTTGCGCAGGGCCTGGCTCATGAACGCCGGCACGGCACGTCCGTCGTGCACGCGCATGCGCGGGCCGTACGTGTTGAAGATGCGGACGATCTTCGTGTCGAGGCCGTGATACCGGTGGTAGGCCATGGTCATGGCCTCGGCGAAGCGCTTCGCCTCGTCGTACACGCCGCGCGGGCCGACAGGGTTCACGTTGCCCCAGTAGGTTTCCTTCTGCGGGTGCTCCAGCGGGTCGCCGTACACCTCGGAGGTCGAGGCGATCACGAAGCGCGCCTTCTTCTCCTTGGCCAGGCCGAGGGCCTTGTGGGTCCCCAGCGCGCCGACCTTCAGCGTCGGGATCGGCAGTTCGAGGTAGTCGATCGGGCTCGCCGGGCTCGCCCAGTGCAGCACCGCGTCCACCGCGCCGTCGATGTAGATGTAGTTGGTGACGTCGTGCTTGATGAAGGTGAAGTCGCGGTTGACCAGGTGGGCGATGTTGGCGACGTCGCCGGTCAGCAGGTTGTCCACGCCGACGACGGTGTAGCCCCGATCGAGCAGGGTCTCGGCCAGATGGGAGCCGATGAAGCCAGCGGCTCCTGTGATGACGACACGGGGCATGCGATGGATCTCAGTAAGCGTGCTTGTGGAAGAACCCCTTGACCACGGTGAGCCACATGATCTTGAGGTCCAGCATCAACGACCAGTTCTCGATGTAGTACAGGTCGTACTCGATGCGCTTCTCGATGGAGGTGTTGCCACGCCAGCCGTTCACCTGGGCCCAGCCCGTGAGCCCGGCGCGCACCTTGTGGCGCAGCATGTACTGCGGGATGCGCTGCTTGAACTGGTCGACGAAGAACGGACGCTCCGGGCGCGGGCCGACGAGCGACATGTCCCCGCGCAGCACGTTCCACAGCTGGGGCAGTTCGTCGAGGTTGCTGCGCCGCAGGAACTGGCCGACCGGCGTGCAGCGCGGGTCGTCCTCCACGGCCCACACGGGCCCGGAGTCGCGCTCGGCGCCGTCGTACATCGATCGGAACTTCCAGACGTAGAACGGCTTGCCGTCCAGGCCCATGCGCTCCTGCCGGAACAGGGCGGGACCCGGCGAGGTGAGACGGATGACGAGCGTCAGCACTGCCAGCGGAATCGCCAGGGCGAGCAGGCTTGCCGAGGCCAGCACCACGTCCATCGTCCGCTTGAGCACGGCGTTCAGCCCGCGCAGCGGCACGTCGTGGATGTTGATGATCGGCAGTCCGTCGAGGTCCTCGAGCCGGGCCCGCAGGGAGATGATCTGCAGCAGGTCGGGCACGACGCGGATGTCGACGATCTCGCGATTGGCGTTCTCGACGAGCCCCAGCATCTTCACGTGCTCATCGAGCGGCAGCGCGATGTACAGGTGGTCGATCTTCTCGCGCTGCAGGATCTCCGGGGTCTCCTCGAGCGTGCCGAGCAGCGGCAGGCCGCGATACCCGAGATGCACACCGCCCTCCGCCTTGTCGTCCACGAAGCCGACGACTTTCAGGCCGAGTTCCCGGTGCTCGAGGATGCGGTCCACGACGAGCCGGCCGAGATCACCGGCGCCGGCGACGAGCACGCGCTTGAGGCCGATGCCGGCTCGCCAGCGGCGCTCCATCCAGTCGCGCACGGCCACGCGGGTGGCAAAGGTGAGCGCGACGTTGAGGAAGAGGAACAACCCCCAGACGACCTGGCTGACCTCGAATGCGCCGCGGTCCTTCAACTCGTCCGGCACGTAGTAGGTCTGCACGTAGAGCGTGCTGACCACGCCGAGTACGACGGCGAGTACGCTGCCGACCAGGACGCCGAAGAAGTCGTCGATGCGGGATCGGCCGCGACGCAGCCGGTAGATGCCGTGCAGGTGGAAGGCGGTGGGGACGAGGGCACCGACCAGCGGCGCGATCCAAAGGTACTGCTCGAACGGCGGGTAGCCCTTGGTGACCGCGATCAGGCCCGAGTGGAAGCGAATCCAGTAGGCGAGCAGGAAGGCGACGATGCCGGCCGCTGCGTCGGCAGCGACGTGCAACGCCACGAACAGGCGGTTGTAGCGCCTTACCATCGCACCGCCTCCGGGGCGGCCTGAACCACGTCGATCACGGCGTCAGTGAGTTCCTGCACGAATCGCTCGGTCGAAAACCTCTCGGCCTGCCCGCGGCAGGCGGTGGGGGATGGCGGTCGATCGAGCACGCGCCGAATCCCCGCGGCAAACGCGTCCACGCCGTCGCCCGTCAATGCCCCGGTCATCCCGTCCACGACGGTTTCGGTCGCGCCACCGCGGCCCAGGGCCACGACCGGCGTCCCGCAGGCCTGCGCCTCCACGGGCACCAGGCCGAAATCCTCTTCGCCGGGCAGCAGGACCACGGCAGCCCGGCGGTACAGTTCCCGTACCTCGGCGTCCGGCAGGGCCCCGAGGAACTCCACACCACGACCGCCGAGGCGGCTCAAGGCGCGAGCGTCCGGTCCCTGCCCCACGATACGCAGCGGCACTCCCGCGATGCGGCAGGCGGCGACCGCGACGTCGACCCGCTTGTACGGCACGAGGGCGGACACGATGAGCGCGAACGGCTCGCGGCGTGCGTCGCCCGGCGTGAAGTACGCCGTGTCCACCGGAGGGTACACCACGGCCGACCGTCGATTATAGTATCGGCTGATCCTCCGCGCAACATACTGAGAAATCGCTACATAGCGGTCGGGCCTGATGCTCGTGCGCTGATCCCACCGTGCAAAGCGGTCGAGCAGGTGACGCATCACGGTCGACCTGGCCCGTCCCACACGCTCCGGCCCGAAGTACGCGTCGAACTGATCCCAGGCGTACCGAACCGGCGTGAAGCAATAGCAGAGGTGCCGGACACCCGGACGCGTGGGGACTGACTTGGCTGCGCAGTGACTCGTCGAGATCACCACATCGGGTGTGCCGACATCGAGGCGCTCGATGGCGAGCGGGTACAGCGGGAGAAGGTGCCGGTAGTAGCGAGCGATGCCGGGGATCTGCTGGAGGAACGACGTGTGCGGGCGGTGGCGCTCGATGGCCGGCGACACGCTGCCCGGGACATGGAGCAGTGTGTGGAGCGACGCGTCCGGGAACAGTTCGCAGAGGACTTCGAGCACGCGCTCCCCGCCACGCATCCCGGTCAGCCAGTCGTGCACCAGGGCCACACGCACCCCGGCAAGCGACGCCCGCTGCGGGTGGGCAGGCACCGCGCTGCCCGCAGGCGCATCCGCGTGGGCAGGCGAAGGCACGGGTGGCAGGTTCGTCACCGTCCGGCTGCGGTTTCGCGGTAGATGCGGAGGATCGTCTCGGCCGTCCGCTCCCACGAGTAGTGGCTGGCCCGCGCGAGTCCGCGTTCGCGCATCTGTTCGCGCAACGCCGGGTCGAGCAGCGCCCGGCGCAGGCCGTGCGCGATGGCGGTCGGCTCACGCGGATCCACGAGGATGGCTGCGTCGCC
Organism: Acidobacteriota bacterium; assembly: GCA_023427865.1. GTDB lineage: Bacteria > Acidobacteriota > Vicinamibacteria > Vicinamibacterales > Vicinamibacteraceae > Luteitalea. The sequence continues at coordinate 3,268 of JAEYZV010000451.1, read as the reverse complement.
GACGACTTCCGGCAGCGACGAGACGTTGGAGGTCACCACCGGCGTGCCGCTGGCCATCGCCTCCAGCGGTGGCAGTCCGAATCCCTCGTACAGCGACGGAAAGGCGAACACCGTCGCCAGGCGGTACAGCGCCGCGAGGGTGTCACCGCCGACGAACCCGAGGAAGCGGACGTGCTTGTGCAGCTTGCCCTCGTGCACGGCGCGCCGCAGCGTCGGGTACTTGCTGATCTCGTCGCCGATGATGAGCAGCTTCGTGTTGGCCAGCGGGCCGGTGCGCACGAGGGCGAATGCTTCGATCAGCCGCTCGACGTTCTTGTGCGGTCGGATGTTGCCGACGTAGAGCACGAACGGGTCGTGCAGCTGGAACCGCTCCTGCACCCGATGGATCTCCTCGGGCGCCGGCATCCGGTTGAACCGGTCCTCGATGGCGTTGTAGGCCACGGTGATCTTGTCGGGCGGGACATGGAAGAAGCGGAGGATGTCGCGCTTGGACGCTTCCGACACCGTGAGCACGTGCGAGGAGCGATGGGTGGCCGCCCACATGAACGTCCGGGCGTACGCCGAGGCCAGGCGGTTCGGCAGGTACTGCGGGAACATCAGGTGGATGCAGTCGTGGATGGTCACCACCGACGGGCACGACAGCAGCGGCGGCAGCACGTAGTGCGGCGCGTGGAAGACGTCCGGCTTCTCACGGTGCATGATCGCGGGAATGCCGAACTGCTCGCGCAGGGAGTAGTTGCCCGCCGCGCTGACCACGCCCCGCACGTTCGGGCCGAGCGACCGGGTGAAGTCGAGGTCCTCGGGCCGGCTGACGAGGACGAACTCGGTTTCGGTGTCCAGCCGGGCGAGGTGCGTGACGATGTTGCGGACGTACGTGCCGATGCCGTAGTCCCGCAACTTCCGGATGTCGATCGCCACGCGCATTCGTCGCGAGTCTAACACCCGGGTTCGGAGATGACGCCTCGGCGGAGCGTCCGGCGGCCCGCGGTAACTCACTCCTTGCGTCCCGCCATCTCGCGCGCGGTCAGGTACCACCGCAGCACGCGCGCCCACCGCGGGTGGTGCTTCCGGTAGAACGCCACCTGGCTGTCGCGATACCGACGGGTCGTCACCGCGGGCGCCGAGGCGCGCGACCGCCCGCGCAGGTGCGTGACCTCCACCTCGGGCGCATACAGGATGCGGTACCCGGCCGCCCGCAGCGCGGCACAGAAGTCCACGTCCTCGCAGTACATGAAGTAGCGCTCGTCGAGCAGCCCCACCTCCTCGGCGGCCTTGCGCCGCACGAGCAGGCACGCGCCGCTGACCCAGTCCACGTACTGCCGGCGCCCCATGTCGGCTTCGATGCGCGCGCGCACGCGTGCCGGGCCGCCTGTCAGCAGCCTGACGCGCAGCTTCTGCCGCGGCTCGCCGATGGGCGAAATCATCCGGCCGAACGAGAGCTCCTGACGCCCCTGGCCATCGACGAGCCGCGGACCGACCGCGGCTGCACTCGTGTCCTGTTCGAGCGTGTCGCAGAGGGCTTCGAGCTGGCCCTCGCCGACGATCGTGTCACTGTTGAGCAGCAGCACGAAGGTGCCCGTCGTCGCCTTGATGCCGACGTTGTTGGCCGCGGCGAACCCCATGTTCTCGGCGAGGCGCACGAGGTGGACGTCGGGCCAGTGGTGCGCGACGTCGTCGGCCGTGCCGTCTCCGGACGCGTTGTCGACGACAACGAGATCCCAGGCCCGCCGCGGAGGGTGCGCGTGCACCGAGGCCAGGCACGCGAGCGCGTCCTCGCGCGCGTTGAACGTCACCACGACGATGGAAATCGACGCGCTCACGTCCGGTCTCCGGCCGCGGCGGCGATGGCGTCCCATGTCGCGCGCGCGGTCGTCTCCCAGCGGTAGCGCGCCAGCGTGGCGTCGCCGGCGGCGATCTGCGCGGCCCGCCGTTCCGGTTGTCGCAGCAGTTCCGCGATGGCATCGCCGACAGCGTGCGCATCACCGAGCCGCACGTACCGGGCGCCCTCGCCGTAGACCTCGCGCGCGACGGCCGTGTCGAGCACGATCGTGGGCAACCGGTGCCGCATGGCCTCGAGCGGCGTCAGCCCGAATCCCTCGTACTCCGACAGGAAGACGAACACGCCGGCGCCCGCGTACGCGGCGTCGAGCGCCTCCTCGGTGACGTAGTCGTGCAGCTGCAGCGCCTCGCCGACGCCGAAACTACGGGCGATCGCCACGAGGTCCTGGCGCGCGGCCGTGCGGTTCTCGCCGATGACGACGAGCCGGATGTCGGGCACGTGCACGCGTGCGCGCGCCACGCCTTCGATGAGCAGCGGCACGTGCCGGCGCTCGAACACCGAGCCCACGTAGAGCACCGTGGACGGGACGGCGCCGGCAGGCAGGGGAGGCGGCGGCGCGGCATCGTGATAGTCGACGGCCAGAGGCACGACGCGTATCCGGTCGGCGGGCACGCCCTGGTACTGCTGGATCTCCGCCTTCGAGAACGCCGACATCGTGAGCACGGTGTGCGCGCGGCGGGCAGACCACCGCGCGAAGCGTCGCAGCCGCAGGCCGTGACGCCACGGGAACCACTCCGGGTGTGCGGCAAACGAGACGTCGTGCATGACCACGACGCTGGGTGGCTCGAGGCGGAGCGGGGCGGTGTAGGCCGGTGCGAAGAACACGTCGAGGCGGGCCCGCAGCGCGGCGCCGGCGAGGTGGTGCTGCTCCCACAGCGTGCGGCCGCCGCCGGGCACGTGCTGCCACACGAGGTTCGCGCCACCGCTGCGGTGCGAGGTCCAGCGTGCACCGATGTGCGGGTCCGGCGTGAACAGGATGAGTTCCGCGTCACGGCAGGCGGGGTCGGCTTGCCAGCGTACGAGCAATTCGCGCAGGTAGCGGCCGACCCCCGTCGGGCGGCCGCCCAGTTCGCGCACGTCCACCCCGACGCGCATCACCGCCGCCTCCGGCGAACCGACGCCTCGCGATAGGCGTCCCACAGGCGCCTCGCCGATGCGGTCCAGGAGAAGAGCCGCGCGCGCTCTGGCCCCCGCCGCGCGAGATCGTCGAGGCGCGCCGGGTCGGCGAGCAGGCCGCCGATGCCGTCAGCCATGGCTTGCGGGTCGCCGGCGTCCAGGTAGGCGGCCGCGTCGCCGCACACCTCCGGAAGGGCCCCGCGCCGCGAGACCACGACTGGCACGCCGACGGCCATCGCCTCGACCGCGGGGATGCCGAAGCCTTCATCCAGCGACGGCAGCACCAGCAGGCGCGCGCCTTCGTAGAAGGCA
>JAEYZV010000400.1 GCA_023427865.1 Acidobacteriota bacterium | reverse complement strand
TGTCGCGAATCCGGAGCGGCACGCCGCTGCGCGTCGCGACGACGATGTCGGCAAAGGCGGCAGGCGTCTCCATGCGGCCCATCGTGCGAAGCACCCGCTCCTGCACGTCGGTGGTGACGTTGCCGCCGGGCAGGTCGGCGTTCTGCCGCACGAGCGCGTCGCGCACGGCACTCACCGGGATGCCGTAGGCCGCCAGGCGGTTGGCGTCCAGCCACACGCTGATCGCGCGCTCCTGCCCACCGACGATCAGCACCTCGCCCACCCCCGGCCGCCGTTCGAGCTGCACCTTGGCGACCTTGTCGGCCAGTTCGGTCAGCTCCCGCACCGAACGGTTGCCGGAGAGCGCAATCGACATCACCGGCGTCGAGTCGTTGTCGAACTTGGCGATGACCGGCGGGCGCGCGTCGCGGGGCAGCCGGTTGAGGACGGTGGCGACGCGGTCGCGGACGTCCTGGGCCGCCACGTCGATGTTGCGATCGAGGTCGAAGGTGACCAGCACGAGCGACATGCCCTGCCCGGAGATGCTGCGCAGCTCCGAGATGCCCTCGACGGTGTTGATGACCTCTTCGAGGCGCTGGCTCACGAGCACCTCGGCCTCTTCGGGAGAGGCACCGGGCAGGATCGTCTGCACCCGGACCGTGGGGAGATCCACCGACGGGAACCGGTCCACGCCCAGCCCGAGATAGGCCGCCGCGCCGACCACGACCAGCGACAGCACGATCATGCTGGCGAAGACGGGGCGCCGGATACAGATGTCAGCGAGGGTCTGCATGTCTAGAGTCGGCCTTCGTCAGGCGGCCATCGGCCTTCGTCAGTCGGCCATCGGCCTTCGTCAGGCGGCCATCGGCCTTCGTCATTGGGCCGGGGTCGCGGCTCAGGGCGTGACCCTGACCGCTTCCCCGTCCACCAGCGGGCCCGGCTGCACGATCACCGGCTCGCCGGCCGCCAGGCCCGCGAGCACTTCCACGGCCGTGCCTTCGCGGCGTCCCAGTTGCACCCGCTTCTCGACGACCTTGCCGTCCGCGACGGTCAGCACCTTGTCGACGCCGGCAAAAGTCACGATGGCGCTCGTCGGCACGACGATGGCGGGCGCCTCCGCCGCCACGATGATGTCGGCGGTTGCAAACGAGCCCGGCCGGACCGAGTTGCGCTCGTTGCCGACCTCGGCCTCGACGCGCAGCGATCGGCTCTGTTCGTCGATGGCCGGACTGACGCGCACCACGCGGCCGACGTACTCGGTCGGGTCGCCTTCGACGCGCACCTTCACCTCTTGCCCGAGCTTGACGCTGCTGGCATCGCGCTCGGGCACGTCGGCCTGCAGCCGGAGCGGGTGCATGCGGACGAGGGTGGCGATGGGGGCGCCGGCGTTCACGTACTGGCCGGGCGAAGCGGCCCGCGCCCGAATCATGCCGGCAAACGGCGCGACGAGCGTGGAGTCGGCCAGTTCCTGGCGGGCCAGGTCGAGCTCCGTGCGGCGCTGCACGAGCAGCGCCTGCCGGTTGCGGACCTCCTCGATCGCGTCCTCGTAGCGCCCGTCCGCGACCTTGAGCGCCGCGTCGGCCGAATCCAGTTCCGCGCGCGAGGAGATGCCGCGGTCCACGAACGTCCTGATGCGGTCGTGATTGAGGCGGGCCTCGTCGAGCACGGCCCGCGCCTGCCTGACGACGGCCGTCTTCTCGGGGTCCACGTGGTCGCTCGCGCCCTGCGGCTCGAGTCCGAGGCGGGCCCGCGCCTGCTGGAGTGCCGCCTGCGCCTGCTGGACGCGCAGCTGGAAATCCACCGGCGCGAGGCGCGCGATCACCTGCCCGGCCTCGACGCGGCTTCCGAGGTCCACGGCAATCGTCTCGATGCGGCCCGCCACCTTGAAGCCGAGCGCGACCTGGTCCTCGGCCGCCAGCGTGCCGGTGACCGTGACGGCGCGCACGAGCGTCGCCTGCTCGGCCGGGCGCACCGACACGGCTGCCGCTTCGCTCGTCGTCTCTCGCTCGCCAGGGCCCTTTGCGGCCGCCCCACCGTCACCGCACCCGGCGATGCCGAGGGACACGACGAGCAGGCCGGCAGGCATCAGGGCCGGGAGACGGAGACGAACCGGGCACGGGACTGCGACGGGCAGACGGGAGGGGGCAAAGCGCGGCATTTGTCCAGACAAGAGTACGACGGACACGGCCCGCCTGCTTAGTCGCTCACTGGCGGCCTTCGTCATTCGGCCGTCGGCCGTCGGAGGTGTCGCCACGAAGGCCAGAGTCCGGCGGGCAGCCGATTCTTCGCGTCGGGCAAGACCCGACGCCTACGTGCCGGCGCCACTCCCCAAATCCCGATCCCCAAATCCCACTCCCAAATCCCAAATCCCCAGTTCCCTCCCGGTACAATCGTTCCCCGTATGCACCCCTGGCACGACATCTACGTCGACGACCACCTCATCGCCAAGACCTTTCCCGTCGTGATCGAAGTGCCGATGGGCAGCAAGAACAAGTACGAGCTCGACAAGGAATCGGGGCTGATGCGGCTCGATCGGGTGCTGTACAGCGCCGTCTACTAACCGGCCAACTACGGCTTCATCCCGCGGTCCTTCTGTGACGATGGCGACCCGCTGGATGCGCTGGTGCTGGGCCAGGAGCCCGTGCACCCGCTGACCGTCGTCCAGGCGCGGGCGATTGGCGTGATGCGGATGCGTGACGAGAAGGGACTCGATGACAAGATCATCGCCGTGAGCACGCTCGACCCGGCCTTCAACGACTACAGCGACCACACGCAACTGCCCGGGCACACGCTGCGCGAAATCAAGCGGTTCTTCGAGGACTACAAGACGCTCGAGAACAAGGCGGTCGAGGTTACCGATTTCATGGGCCCGGAGGACGCCGTCAACATCCTCCGCGACGCGCTCGACATGTACCGTCGCCTCAGGCGGGGCGAGTTGTACAGCAAGTGAGGCCGCTCGTGCCGGCGCAACCCGCCGCAGTCGCCGACCGCGCCGTCGCGGAACGCGCCCGACCCGTTTCGGCCGGCCACGGCATACGCAGGCGCTGACATGCTGACAGGCATCTTCACGACATATCCCAACTGGGTCCGCGGGGCGATCGCGGCGGCAGCCGTGCTGACCGTGTCGTACATGGTGGCGGAACTGGTCTCGCGCGCGCTCGTGGCGCTGGTGACACGCATCAACCGCCACGTCCCTGCCGAACTCGGGTCACGCAAGGCAACCAGGGCGGCGCTGCGCGCGGTGCGGATCATCATCACGCTGATCGTCGCGGCGACGTTGATCTTCCCGGCGATGTCGCTCGTCGGTCTCCGGTCCAGGGTCGGACTCACGCCGGAAGCGCTGGCCGACTGGGCGACGGGATCGGGGCTGCGGATCGCCCTGATCGTGCTGCTCTCGTGGCTGCTCACCCACGTCGTCGCCCTCGTGGTGGCGCGGCTGCAGGCCAGCGTCGGCACGGCCACGACCGTCGACGTGATCGAGCGCGCCAAGCGGGCCCAGACGCTCGGGGCGCTGATCCAGAACACGGTCTACACCCTCGTGTCGACGATCGCGACGCTGATGATCCTCCGTGAACTGGCGGTGGACATCACGCCGATCCTCACCGGCGCCGGCATCGTCGGCCTCGCGGTGGGCTTCGGCGCGCAGTCGCTCGTGAAGGACATCATCAGCGGCTTCTTCCTCATCCTCGAGAACCAGGTGCGCGTCGGCGATATCGCCAACATCGACGGCACCGGCGGGCTCGTCGAGCGGATCACGCTGCGCACCATCGTCCTGCGCGACGAGGCGGGCACGGTGCACGTGATTCCCAATGGCAGCATCCAGCGCCTGTCGAACCTGACGAAGGACTTCTCGTTCTACGTGACGAGCATCGGCGTTGCGTATCGCGAGGACACCGATCGGGTGACGAAGGTTCTCGTTCGCGTGGCCGACGGCATGCTCGAGGATCGGGCGTTCGCGCCGTTCATGCTCGGGCCGCTCGAGGTCCTCGGCGTGGATCGCTTCAGCGAGTCGTCTGTCGACATCAAGGTGCGGCTCAAGACCCTCCCCATCAAGCAGTGGGCCGTGGGTCGCGAGTTCCTCCGGCGCGTCAAGCACGCCTTCGACGAGGAAGGGATCGAGATCCCGTTTCCGTACCGCACCGTCATCGTGTCGCAGTCGAATCCGGACCTCGAGCATCCCGACGAGGCCGGGCGTCCGGCCACTACCGCGCAACCGCCGTCGCCACCGGGCACGCCCGACCGTCCTGCATGAACGCAGCGGCCTCGACATCCAGCGGGGCACGCGCGCTGGCGTTCGGCACGGCAATCGCCATCGGCGCCTGCCTGCTGTTCCAGATCCAGTTCGTCCTGGGCAAGCTGATCCTCCCGTGGTTCGGTGGATCGGCCTCGGTCTGGTCCACGGCGCTCGTCGCGTTCCAGGGCCTGCTCCTTGCCGGCTACGCGTATGCGCATGCCATCGCGAGCCTGCCGACCCGCCGGCAGCAGACCACCCGGCACACGGTCCTCCTCGTCGTGGTGCTCGCGGTGCTCGCGTGGCGCGCGGCAGCCTGGCCGTCCCCGGTGACGCCGGGTGACACCTGGAAGCCCGACCCGGACGGGTCGCCGGTGGCCCAGATCCTCCTGCTGCTCGTCGGCGCGATCGGCCTGCCGTTCGTGCTCCTCGCGAGCACCAGTCCCCTCCTTCAGCGGTGGTACGCAGACAGCATCGAGCAGGACGAAGGAGGAAGGGCGAAGGAGGAAGGAGGACGGGTCGCGACGACGCGTGAACGGCGGCGCTCGCCTTACCGGCTCTACGCGCTGTCCAATCTCGGTTCGTTGGTCGGACTGCTCTCCTACCCCTTCCTGATCGAACCGCGGCTGGACGTGTTCCAGCAGGGGCGATGGTGGACGGCCGGCTACTTCCTGTTCGCGATTGCCACGGGCGCGTGCGCGTGGACGATGCGCAGCGTGCCGATCGCAGGACCTGACCGGCGCCTCCCCGCCGCCAATGACACCGAAGACGACGCCTCGGCACCAGCGGCCGCGCCGAGCGCGGGCGACTACCTGCTGTGGACGGCGCTTGCCGCGGTTCCGGCGGGTCTCCTGCAGTCGACCACGACGAAGATCACGCAGGACATCGCGGCCGTGCCGTTCCTCTGGATGGTGCCCCTCGCGATCTACCTGCTGACGTTCGTCGTGGCCTTCGAGTACCCGCGCGCGTACCACCGCCACGTCATGACGACCCTGGTGGCCGTCGGACTCGCTGTCGCGCACGTGGAGTGGTCCTCGACGTGGGTCCTGCTGGCGGTGACGCTCGCCGTGCAGGCCGTGGCGAGCTATGCGCTGCACGGCGAGTTGGCGCGTAACGCGCCGCCGCCCCGGTGGCTGACCCGATACTTCCTCGTGGTCGCGGGCGGAGGCGTGATCGGCAGCGCGCTCGTCGCATTCGGCGCGCCGATGATCTTCGATGGCCTCGTCGAGCACCCGCTCACGTTGATGCTGGTCGTGCTCGTTCTGGCTGCCGTGTATGGGACCGACGCCCGAGGGACCGGGGCCGGCGGGATGATCCCGCGCCTGACGGCAATCGGCCTCCTGCTGATCGGTGGCCTGGTCGCCGGCAAGGTGGCTCTCGAGTGGTCGCGCCTGACCGTCGACGCCGTGTTCACCTCCCGCAGCTTCTTCGGCGCCATCCGTGTCCGCGAGCAGCGGTTCGACACGGGCGAGGAATATCGGCGGCTGCAGCATGGGACGACGCTGCACGGCATGCAGTACCTCGACGAGCCGAAGCGCAGGCAGCCGACGTCCTATTACACCGCGTCGAGCGGGGTCGGCATGGCGATGGCATCGTTGTCCGCGCTGGGCCGGCCCGTGCGGGTGGGCGTCGTCGGCCTCGGCACCGGGACGATGGCCGCCTACGGACGCGAGGGCGACGAGTTCACGTTCTTCGAGATCGACCCGCAGATGGTCGCGCTCTCGACGGCGCCGACGCCGATCTTCTCGTATCTCCGGGAAACGGCCGCGCACGTCACCATCGTGGGCGGTGACGCTCGCCTCAGCCTCGAGCGCAGCCGTCCCTCCGGGTTCGACGTCCTCGTGCTCGATGCGTTCAGCAGCGACGCCGTCCCCGTGCACCTGCTGACGCAGGAAGCGTTCGCGCTGTATGCCCGCCACCTGCGTGACGCGCGAAGCCTCCTTGCCGTCCACGTGTCCAACCGCTACCTCGACCTCGAGGGCGTCGTGCAGGCCGCAGGCGAGGCCTCGGGCTTCACGGCGGTCCAGGTGGAGGACGACCTCGTGGACAACGACACCGAACGCACGACGTGGATGCTGCTGGCGCGCGACCCGTCGGCGGTCCAGATGTTCGGCGAGCCTTACGCAGCCAATGGCACGGCACCGTGGACCGATTCCTCGAGCAACCTGCTCGGCGTCCTCCGCCGCGAGTGAGACGGATCGGCGCCGAGCACTCACGCGGCCGTTGGCTTCCTGTACGCTAACGGTGTGTTGACCGCTCCCGAGACCCTCGAAGGCTGGTGCCTCCTGCACCAGATGTTCCGTGTGTCCTGGCCTGCCGTGGGGCAGGCCTCGTCCGACGAGCGCGCCGCCCTCGCCGAGGCGCTGCGTACGTTCCTCGAGCGAAGCGCCGGCGCCGACGGATCGAGCATCGCGGTGGCGATGCTCGGCCACAAGGCCGACCTGATGCTGGTCCACGCCCGCCGCAGCTTCGACGAACTGGTGCAGGCGCAACTCGATGTCGCACGACTGCCTCTCGCAGAGGTCCTGGACGCGACCACCTCGTACGTCTCGGTCGTCGAGCTCGGTATGTACGAGATGACGGCCAAGATCCACGAGCAGCTGACCGCGAGCGGCCTCGAGTACGGCACCGACGAGTACCGCGCAGCGCAGAAGGACGCCATGCAGGCGCAGCAGGGCCGCGTCAGCGGCAGGCTGTTCCTCCAGTTCCCGCCGCGCCGCTACGTCTGCTTCTACCCGATGGACAAGCGGCGGGGCGAGATCAAGAACTGGTACAGCCCGCCGTTCGAGAAGCGGGCCGCCATGATGCGCGACCACGGACAGATCGGGCGCCTCTATGCCGGTGAGGTCACGCAGATCATCTCGGGCTCGATCGGCTTCGACGACTGGGAATGGGGTGTCGACCTCTTTGCCGACGACCCGCTCGTGTTCAAGAAACTGATTTACGAGATGCGGTTCGACGAGGCGAGCGCCGACTACGGCGAGTTCGGCCCGTTCTACACGGGCGTCCAGTTCTCGGCGTCAGAAGTCGCGGCATGGCTCGACGGCCGAACGCCAGCGCTGCGTGACGAATGAGAATTTCCGAATTGGCGAATTTCAGAATTGCATCAGCACCGAAGCGCTTCGAAGGTTGGCGGCGATGATGACATTCCTGCAATTCTGAAATTCTGCAATTTCGTGCTCAGTACCCTCCGCCCGGCGCCACCGCAGGCGCGCTCCCCTTGGACTCCTGCACGATTCTGACGCCTGCGCTGGCGCCGATCCGGGTGGCGCCGGCCTTGACCATCTCCTGGGCCCCCGACAGATCGCGCACCCCACCGGCAGCCTTGACGCCCATGCCGGCGCCGACGACGCGGCGCATGAGCGCGACGTCGGCCGGCGTCGCACCGCCGCGGGCAAATCCCGTGGACGTCTTGACGAAGTCGGCGCCGGCCGCCTTGGCGAGCGTGCACGCGGTCACCTTCTCCTCCTCGGTGAGCAGCGCCGTCTCGATGATCACCTTGCTGACCACGCCGGCGGATCGGCACACGTCCGTGACCGCCTCGATGTCGAGTTGCACGGTGCGGACGTCGCCGGACTTGAGCGCGCCGACGTTGATCACCATGTCGACTTCGGTGGCCGCGTCGAAAACTGCCCGGCGCGTCTCGTACTGCTTGACGTCAGCCGTGGTCGCCCCCAGGGGAAAGCCGACGACGGTACACACGCCGACACCGCTGCCACGCAGCAGCCGTGCGCAGGACGTCACCCAGAAGGGATTGACGCAGACCGTCGCGAAGGCGTACTCGCGCGCCTCGCGGCAGAGCGTCTCGATCTCTGCCTGCGTCGCGTCCGGCTTCAGGAGCGTGTGGTCGATGAGGCCGGCGACCGAACCCGCCGGCGCACCGGAGGCCTGCAGGCCCAGCCGCGTCGCTCCGGCGTCGAGCACGCCCCGCAGGCGATCGGGGCAGCACTCGACGTGCACCGAGTGGCAGGCACAGCGGCCCGCAGGCACGACCGTGCCGGTCGCGCGCAACACTTCCTCCGTGATGATGGCGACGAGGCGTTCGACGTCGAGTGCGGTGTAGCTCATAGGGCAAGTGGGCCTGGGCTTCGGGCCTTGGGCCTTGGGCGAGTCGGATTCGGGGATCGAGACTGGGGATTCGGGATTGGGGATTCGGGACTCGGGATTCGGGATTCGGGACTCGGAATTCAGGATTCGTGATCCGGAGACTCGCGATCTGGGCAGGGCCCGCTCTCCGAGCGTGGCCTCTTAGCCTCCACGCAAGTTGTCCAGTCGCTGCAGCTTCGCGAGCCGACGGATGTAGCGCGGCTCGGTCATCGCCGTACCCAGGAACGTCGTCGCGATGGCGACCGCGTCGGCCGGCGACACGAGGGTCGCGCCGAGTGCGAGCACGTTCGCGCCATTGTGCTGGCGCGCGTACGTCGCCAGCGTCTCGTTCAGGCACAGCGCGGCGCGCACGCCGGCGATCTTGTTGGCCGCCATCGTCGATCCGAGCCCCGCGCCGTCGATGACGATGCCTGCGTCGGCCTCCCGGCGAACGACTGCGAGGCCGACCTGCTCGGCGATATCGGGATAGTCGACTGCCGGCGGCGCGCTGCCTTCGGGACCCACGGCCTGCACCGCCAGGCCGCGTCCGCGCAGGGCGGTGACGAGGTACGTCTTCAGCGCCACGCCCGTGTGGTCGCTGCCCACTATCACGCGGCGGACGTCGGCCACGGGCACGAGGTCTGCGCCGTCGCCGGTCACCACCTGATCGGCGCGCAACACCGTGATGCGCCGCTCGCGCAGCGTGTCGGCGGCAAGCGGCGTGATGTGCCCGCGCGGCAGCAGCTCCACCGTGCTGCCCTCGGGCAGCATCCGGGCGTCGGCCTCCGTGATCATCGCGAAACGTGCCATGTGTGCTAGCCTGCGCCGGTCGTATGGCCCTCGGACCCGAATCCCTGCCCGATCGCCCCGCGCCGTTGCTGACGCAGGAGGCGATTGCCGCACGGGTCGCGGAACTCGCCGCCCGAATCCGCGCTGATTATGCCAGCACCCGCGACCTGCACCTCGTGTGCGTGCTCAAGGGCGCGTTCGTGTTCTTCTCGGACCTCGTGCGACAGCTGGAGCGACACGCCACGCTGGATTTCATCGTGGTCTCGAGCTACGGGAAAGCCAGCCGGTCGTCCGGCGAGGTGCGCCTGATCAAGGACCTCGACACCGGCATCGAAGGGCGCGACGTCATCATCGTCGAGGACATCGTCGACACCGGACTCACGCTCACCTACCTGCTCGACATGATGCGGGCACGCGGCCCGAAGA
>JAEYZV010000356.1 GCA_023427865.1 Acidobacteriota bacterium | reverse complement strand
GGGCGAACGAGGCGGAAGCCGAGCCACTCGGCGTCGGTCATGTACCAGACGCTGGTCGGCAGCTGCGGGTCGCGCTCCTTCCACACGACGTCGGACTTGACCCGCACGGTGCAGGTGACGCGGCTCGCGGGATCGCTCCACGACCCGCCGCGCACCGCCATCGGGTACGACGTGGTCGGGCGTACCCACGGGTTGGTCTTGGCCTCCGGCGTGTACGGCGCGTACTGGTCGGCCGTCCACTCCATCACGTTGCCGAGCATGTCGTGCAATCCCCAGGCGTTCGGCTTCTTCGTGCCGAGCGTGTGGTAGGTGCCGTCGGCGAACTCGGATGTCGCCGAGTTCTCGCGGTACCACGCCACCTCGCCCAGTTGCGCCTCCGGCAGCGACGGCGGGCCGCCGGCGCGGCACGCGTACTCCCACTCGGCCTCGGTGGGCAGCCGGTAGAACTCACCGGTCTTCGCGCTGAGCCACTGGGCGTACTTGTTGGCGGCGTGCTGCGTCATGCTGATCGCCGGGAAGCCGGCGTTGCCGCGCCCGAAGCTCATCTCGAGATGAGGTGCCGTCGGCCGGCTGAGCGCGTCGACCATCGCGTCCGGCTTGGCCTTCTCGTTGGCCTGGTCGGCGAACATGAACATCAGGTACGCGTCCCAGTTGACCTCGGTGGTCATCATCCAGAACGCGTCGAGCTTGACGGTGTGCACCGGCTTCTGGTCGGCGGGCGCCTTCGGATCGGCCGACCCCATCTCGAAGGTGCCTGCCGGAATCGGCGCCATCTCGAACGTCGCCGTGGTGTTGGGGACGGTGACGGTGTAGGGCTTGGCGCCGAGGGCGGCGGTGGCTTTCTGCCGTTCCAGGATCCGCGCACGGATCGCCTCGACTGCCTTCATCTCCGCCGGATCGACCGCGGGCGCCGCGGGGGCGGCGGCCGGCTGTCGGCTCGACACGGGGACGGTCGCCGCCCCGGCCACCAGGACCAGGGCGGCGAACGCCGCGACGTGGGTCCGCATGCTAGGAGACCTTCGTGCGACCGGGGATGGCGAGACCGGGAGCCTCGAAGCTCGCGTTCATCTCGAGCGTGGGCGGGAGCAGGCTCACCTGGGAGTTCAGCGCCTGGTCCCACGTGAGCTCCTGACCCGAATACGCGGCGTCGCGGCCCATGAGGGCCAGCAGCGTGCTCGTCGCGAGGTTCAGGTCGTCGTTCTTCGGCTTGCCGGCGCGAATCGACTGGAACAGCACGGCGTGCTCGCGCTGGTACATGTCGTAGTCCTCGCCGGCCCACTGCCACTTGACCTTGCCGTCGGGCGTCTCGATGCGCGGCTTGCCGCGGCCGAGGAACAGCGTGCCGTCGGTACCGAGGACGTAGTCGAGCGTGCCGTTGAAGCAGCCGGTCGACTGGCGGTTGGCGAGGAACACGCGGTAGCCGTTGGGCCACACGAAGTTGGCCTCGAAGTGGTCGTAGATGTTGCCGCCGTTGGCAGGCACGGCGCGGCCGCCGACCGCCACCACGCTGGCAGGCGGCTGGTCCTTCATCACCCACATGATCTTGTCGGCGTTGTGGACGGCCTGCTCGACGAGGCTGTCACCCGACAGCCACACGAAGTTGTACCAGTTGCGCACCTGCCACTCGATGTCGCCCATCCCGGCCGGACGCGCGCTTGCCGGCGGCATCGGCTTGACCGGGTTGGTGTAGTACGTCGAGTAGTGCGCGACGAGCCGGCCGAGCGCGCCGTTGTGCACCTGCTCCATCGCAGCCTGCACCGCGTTGTGGTAGCGCCAGCAGAAGCCGGAGACGAGGGCGAGGTTCTTGGCCTGCGCCTGCTTCTGCGACTCGATCACCGCACGGACGCCGGGGGAATCGGTCGCACACGGCTTCTCGGCGAAGATGTGCTTGCCGGCTTCCACGGCCGCCTTCAGGTGCGCGGGACGGAACCCCGGAGGCGCCGCGAGCAGCACGACGTCCACGCCGCTGTCGATCACCTTGTCGTACGCGTCGAGGCCGTACACGGCCTGGTCGACCTTCACCTGGCTGCCGAACTTCTGGCTGCCCGACAGGCGGGTGACCGCGCGGTTGACGATCGCCTGGTCGATGTCGGCCACCGCGGTCAGCACCGCGTTCTTGTCGGCGGTCAGCGCCTGCGCCGCGGCACCGCTGCCGCGCCCGCCCGCACCGATGAGCCCGACCTTCAGGGCATTGGTGACCGACTGGCCCGAGACGATGCTCGGAAAACCGGCGGCGGCAGCCACACCGGCAGCCGTGCCCGACTTCTTCAGGAAGTCGCGGCGCTCAATCTTCGTGGACGCGTGCTTTGTCGTGTTCGTCATGGCCGTCTTCTATGTGGAGGGTGAGGGCTCGGCCTCGCAACGAGGTCAGAATCCTGCAAATCATACCCCTATGTGACTCGTCTGGCGCGCCCCGGGTCGGCCCGGCCGCGGCGGACGCGGACAGGGACGCCTGAGCGGCGCGGGTTTCACCCGGGAGCTATCTGTTGGGACTGGAACGGATGCGGCTTGGCCGGGGCTGCTCGGGATTGGGG
>JAEYZV010000292.1 GCA_023427865.1 Acidobacteriota bacterium | reverse complement strand
CCCTTGTATCGTTCCGCCAGGGTCACCAGCCGCTCCGTCGCGTCGGGCCGGCGGTTGAACAGGATGTCTTCGACGTGTTCGAGCAACTCGGGCTCGATGTCCTCGTAGACCGCCAGCTGCCCCGCGTTGACGATACCCATCGTCAGGCCGGCCTTGATGGCGTGGTAGAGGAACGCCGAATGAATCGCCTCACGCACCAGGTCGTTGCCACGGAAGCTGAACGACAGGTTGCTGATGCCGCCGCTGACCAGCGCGCCCGGGCACGCGGCGCGAATCTGCCGCGTCGCCTCGATGAAGTTGATCGCGTACTCGTCGTGCTCCTCGAGCCCCGTCGCAATCGCCAGGACGTTGGGATCGAAGACGATGTCCTCCGCGGCGAACCCGACCACTTCGGTGAGCAACCGGTACGCGCGCTGGCAGATCTCCACCTTGCGCGCGACCGTGTCGGCCTGCCCGACTTCGTCGAACGCCATCACGACGGCCGCGGCGCCGTAATCGCGGATGGCGCGGGCCTTGGCGATGAAGTCGGCCTCGCCTTCTTTGAGGCTGATCGAGTTGACGATCGCCTTGCCCTGCACGCATTTCAGCCCGGCCTCGAGCACCGACCATTTCGAGCTGTCGATCATGAAGGGGACGCGCGCCACCTCCGGCTCGGTCGCGAGCAGGTTCAGGAACGTCCGCATGCTCGCTTCGCTGTCGAGCATGCCTTCGTCCATGTTCACGTCGAGGATGTTCGCGCCGTTGCGCACCTGCTCGGTCGCCACGTCCGCGGCCGCGGTGAAGTCGCCGGCCCGGATCAGCCGCGCGAACTTCGCAGACCCGGTGATGTTGGTCCGCTCGCCCACCATCTGGAAGTTGCTCTCGGGACGGATGACGAGCGGCTCGAGACCCGAGAAGCGGCTGTAGCGCGGGATGTCGGTCGGCACGACGCGCGGCGCCACGCCCTGGCACGCCTTCACCATCGCCGCGATGTGATCCGGGGTGGTGCCGCAGCAGCCGCCGATGATGTTCAGCAGCCCCTCCCGGGCGAACTCGCCGAGGACGTCCGCCATCTGCCCGGGCGTCTCGTCGTAGCCGCCGAACGCGTTGGGCAAGCCCGCGTTCGGGTAGCACGAGACGAAGCAGTCGGCGATGCGCGACAGGTCCTCGAGATACGGGCGCATATCCGACGCGCCGAGCGCACAGTTGAGCCCCACGCTGAACGGCCTGGCGTGCGCGATCGAGATCCAGAAGGCCTCGACGGTCTGCCCCGACAGCGTGCGCCCGCTGCGGTCGGTAATGGTGACCGAGATCATCACCGGCACGTCGACGCCGCGCCGGTCGAACACCTGGCGCACCGCCATGATGGCGGCCTTGGCGTTCAACGTGTCGAAGATGGTCTCGATGAGCAGCAGGTCAGCCCCGCCATCGAGCAGGCCCTCGACCTGCGCTTCGTACGCCTCCCGGCACTGGTCGAAGGTGACCGCGCGGTACGCCGGGTCGTTGACGTCTGGCGAGAGCGACAGTGTGCGGTTGAGGGGGCCGATCGCGCCCGCGACGTAGCGGGGGTGGTCCGGCGTGCGCGTGTTGTAGGCGTCGACGGCCGCCCGGGCGACCCGTGCGCCGGCGACGTTGAGTTCGTAGGCAAGTGCCTCGAGCCCGTAATCGGCCTGCGCAATCGCGGTGCTCGTGAAGGTGTTGGTTTCGACGATGTCGGCGCCGGCCTCGAGGTAGGCCTCGTGGATGCCCTGAATGACGTCGGGGCGCGTCAGTACGAGGAGATCGCTGTTGCCGCGCAGGTCGTGGGGGTGGTCCTTGAAGCGCTCGCCTCGGTAATCCGCCTCGGTGAGCTGGTGGCGCTGGATCATCGTGCCCATCGCGCCATCGATGAACAGCAGTCGGCGTCGACACGCCTCTTTCAATTTCAGCGCGGTCGCACTCGTCATCGCACACTCCCTTTCGCCGACGTCGCGGCGCCCGTCCGCCCCCGTGTCACGCCCGCGGGCTTTCGGCCGCTGGCGACGAGCACCGTGAACGGATCTCCCTTCAGGCGCGCGCCGACTTCGACGCGCACGTCCTCGAGTCCTGCCTTGAACAGCCAGTCTTCCAGCAGCTCGTCACGGAATCCCAGCCAGCGATCACCGAGGCGCTGACGCACCCAGTCCTGCCCGTGCGCCCGCAGGTCGAGGACCAGCACGGTGCCTCCGGGCTTCAGGGCCCGCGCCGCCTCGCACAGCGCCGCTTCCGGCTTTGGCACATGGTGCAGCGCCTGCGACAAGAGCACCACGTCCACCGAGGCGTCGGGCACGGGCAGCGATTCGATGCGCCCTTCCTTCCACACGATGTTGGTGGCGCCACGCTTGCGGGCGAGCTGGCGCGCGCGCTTCAGGACGTCGCGCGAACTGTCGACGGCCACCACCTGGCGGGCCCAGCGCGCCGCTTCGAGCGCCAGATAGCCTTCGCCGCAGCCGGCGTCGACCACGCTGAGCGGCGGCAGCAGGTGGCCGAGCGCCCGACTCCAGGCGGCCCAGCTCCGGCCCGGCACCAGCTGCCCGGCGTTGCTGCCGTGCGACTGGAAGTCCTCCTTGCGCAGCCGCAGCACCTCCTGGAGCCGCGCGTCGTCGGCCTGTAGCTCGGGGTCGTCGTCGGCCGTCGGCAGCGACGCTTCGAGCGCTTCCCACATCGGGAGCGCCTGCCCGGCGCCGTCGGGACGGAGCGAGTAATAGGCGAACCCTGCCTCGCGCCGCTCCTCCACGAGCCCGCTCTTGCGCAGCAAGCCGAGATGGCGCGAGACGCCCGACTGGGCGATCCCGAGGATCGCGGTCAGCTCCTTGACGTTCAGCTGTTCCTTGCCGAGCAGCCGGATGAGCCGCAGCCGGACGTCGTCGCCGAGCAGCCGACAGAAGGCAGACAGATCCTTCACATACGTGAATCTACATGCATTGATGCTTGGATGGCAACCTGAAGAGGGATGGACCTCCCACGGAACCGCCCTGCCTAAACGGTAGGGCCAGCTGCCCCACTGGACCGGTAGGGCCTGCTGTCCCACGTGACCGGTAAGCCGATCTTCCACTGACCGGTAGGGCGGCTGTCCCAGCCGGGCCTATTGCCGCAGCGCCTCGGTGAGCCGCTGGTGGCCCGAGCGGCTGATCGGCAGGCGTGTGCCGTCCTGCAGCACCGCGACACGGCGGTCCTTGGCCTCGAGCTCGACGCGTGACAACCGCGCGAGGTTCAGGAGCCACGACCGATGGATGCGCACGAACCGCGCCGGGTCGAGCTGGGCCTCGAGGCTGCTGATCGGCTGCTCCTTGAGCAGATCGCGTCCCTGTGTGTGCAGGAGCACGTAGTCGTCCTGCGCCTGGGCGTAGTCGAGCGTGTCGACCGGGACGACGTACACCTTCCCGGCGTCGCGCACGAGGATGCGCTCGATGCGCACGGCCCGCAGGGCCTCGCGCAGGCCGTCGACGGGCGACGCGTCCCTGGATCGCAGCCGCTGACGCGCACGGTCGATCGCCTCGGCGAGGCGGGCCTGGCTGAATGGCTTCATCAGGTAATCGACGGCGTGGACCTCGAAGGCCCTGAGCGCGTACTCGTCGTGCGCCGTGGCGAAGATGACGGCCGGCCCTGCGCCGATCAGCTCGAGCACGTCGAAGCCGGAGAGCTTCGGCATCTGCACGTCGAGCAACAGCACGTCCGGCATGTCGTCGCTCACCGCCTTGACGGCCTCGTAGGCGTTGGCACACGCACCGGCCACGTCGACACCTTCACATCCGGCGAGATACTCGATGGCCACCGCGCGGGCGAGTGGCTCGTCGTCGACGACGAGGACCTTGAGAGTGCGCTCGCTCATGCCTCCTCCGCGGGAAACGTCAGGCCGACGGTGAAGCGCTCCGACTCGGCCCGCGCATCGAGCGTGGCGTCGGGCCCGAAGTGGGCCACCAGCCGGTCACGGACGTTGCGCAGGCCGGTGCCCGTGCCGGCCCTCGGCTGCGCGTCGGGATCGAAGGCGTTCTCGACGACGACCCGACACCTGCCGCCATCCCGCCGCGCCGTCACCGACACACTGCCCCCCTCGAGCAATCCGGCGACACCATGCTTTATCGCATTCTCCACCAGCGGCTGCAGCAACAAGGGGGGCACGGCACAGGCACCCGCGTCGGGCGCCACGTCGATACGCACCTGCAAGCGTTCGCCGAACCGCACCTGCTCGATCGCGAGATATTGCGCGATCAGGTCCACGTCCTGCTGCAACGGCACGCCGGCGAGGCCGCCAAGGCGCAGGCTCTGCCGCAGGAACTCGCCGAGCGCGATCGCCATCTCGCGCGCAGCGGCGGGACGCGACCCGGCCAGCGCACCGATCGAATGCAGGCTGTTGAACAGGAAGTGAGGATTGACCTGCGCCCGGAGCGCGCGCAGTTCGGCTTCGCGCGCGAGCACCGCCGACTCGAGGGCCTGCCGGCGCGCTGCCTCCTGCGCCTCGAGCGCGAGGAACACGTAATGGACCGCTGACGAGAGAAGGAACAGCAGCAGCCCCGCGGCAAACAGCAGCAACGTCCCGTCGCGCGTCCAGGTGGTATAGTCGACGACGATGCGCGACCACGCCTGGGCGAGCGCCACCCACACGGTGCTGGTGAAGGCCGCCGCCGCCGTGTGCGCCAGCAACACGCCGACGGCGCTCCGCGCACCCATGAGCGGAAACGCGCGGCACACGTACCACGCGGCGAGGCACACCACGCCGTACGCCAGGGCCAGCGGGATCGCGGTGAGCAGGCCTCCTTCGGGCGTCCAGAGGCTGCGGAGCACGAGCACGAGCGCGCCTCCCAGCCCGACCACGGCCCACAGCGTCAGGTAAGCCGCAAGGGCGCCGGTGCGGCTGAAGAGCGGGTGCATGGCGCTAGTTCTTGATCTCCACGCCGCCCATCAGCGCCACGCCGCGAACGATCAGGCGCTTGTCGGAGGCCAGCACCGGCGCGCGCGTCTTGTCGACGAAGCCGGCCAGCAGCGGCGTCCCCCGCAGCTCGACCGTCCAGTCGTCGGGCACGCGGATCTCGATGCCGCCCCACATGACGAACACGTCGATGGCCGCGGGTGCGCGCATGGACGCGTGCCGCAGGTCGATCTCGCAGCCGCCCATCACCGCGGTGAGATCACCACCGCGGAAGTTCTGCGAGTTGTTGGAGCGCTCGAACCCCGCCAGCACCGCGAAGGCCGAGATCGTGTCGCTGGCCTCGGCGCTGATGTCGGGTGCAGGGCGGCCGAACAGCCCGCGGACGATGAAGAAGCCGCCCACCGTCATCAGGACGAGCGCGGCGATGTCGGCTGGGCCGGGGGACCAGTATCCGAGCGCTTTCGCCAGGTGCGCCCCCCCGAACACCGTGAGCACGACGCCCAGCGCCTTGTCGCCGCGCGAGCCGCCCCACCCCAGCTTCACGAGCCCGAACGCCAGCGGCGCCACCGGCCAGTAGCGCCAGAATCTCCGTGCGTCGATGAGGTCGAGGTTGTGCGCGAAGATCGACCCTCCCACGAGTAACAGGAGGAGTCCGGCCAGCGCCTGCCCGCTCGAACCCTGTCGGGCGCTCATGACGTCCGTCTCCGCTGCCACGCGACGTACAGCAGCCGCGCGCCTGCGATCAGGCAGAGGATGCTGAGCACGAACTCGAAGCGAAGCTGGAGGTGCCCCAGGTTGGCCGCGATCAGGACCGCCGCCAGCCCGAGCCACGCGAACCCGCCGAAGATGCTCCGCATCGGCGGCGGCGCCGTGAGCGCGTGCAGCGCCGGGAAGACGAACGCGAGGGGCCACCACACCCAGACGTCGCGCAACGAGTACCACCCGCGCGCCCCGCCCCAGACGACCATGCCACTCGCCACGAACAGGGCGCCTGTGGTCACGGTCTGCAGGCGGGTCTCGCGACAGCGCCGCGAACTCATCGCCCCAGGGCCTCGGCCGGCGCAGGCCGCACTGAGGAGATGAGCACCGTCGACCCGTGTCGCATGACGTCCACCACGCCCCACGCGCCCTCCCGCTCGAGTGTCAGCATCGTCGTGGCGGGAGCGGCGAGCAGCGCCGCCATCAGCGCCAGCGTGCTCCACAGGGCCGCCGTGCCAGCGATCAGCGCCGCGAGTACGCCGGCGTGGACGAGCATCCCCTTCAGCCGTCGCCGGTCCCCGCACCCGGTTCGCTCCGTCATGCCCCACGTCATCGTCGTCACCATCGGTACTCCCATGGTGACGATACGGTGCTGGGTGGACCGACGCTATCCGCTTCCGGCGAGCGGCACTCGGGCGTCGGCCAACGACGCCGACGTCCCAACGCAGGGTCGGGCCTTGCCCGACGCGCCATGAACGGCGCGCAGCACTCGCAGACGGCGAACTCACGTTGGCCTCGGGCCTTGCGCGACGCGCAATGCACGCGCACGTCCGGCAGGGACGGCGGCCCCAGCCGCCCGTCTGCGCGCCGTCACGCACCAGCGCTCGGTCACGCGTCGGCGGCGGCGTAACGGGCGCGGATGGCTGGCAGCAGGTACTCGTCGAAGGCGCGCTCGAAATCGTATGCAGGCGCGAATCCCCAATCGGCGCGTGCCGCGGCGTCGTCGACGTCCTCGGGCCAGGTGTCGACGATGCCCTGGCGTTTGGCGTCCACCTCGAAACCGATGTTGGCATCCGGAAACGCCGCGAGCACGCGCGCGCGGAACTCCTCGGCCGACGGGTTGAACGAGCCGACGTTGTACGCCGTGCGCGTGAGTTCCCATCGCGGCGCCGCTGCGACCTTCAGCAGCGCCTCGACGGCATCGGGCATGGCCATGAACGGGATGCGCGTGTCTGGTCGCACGAAGCAGTCGTACGCTTCGCCGCGCGCGGCCGCGTGAAGCATCTCGGGTGCGAAGTCGGAGGTGCCCCCCGACGGCAGCGTGTCGGCCGAGATGAGTCCCGGGAACCGCAGCGCACGAAAGTCCACACGGCTGGCTGCCGGCGCGGCCGACAGCTGCTTGTAATGACGCGCGTAGTACGTCCCGAGCAGCTCGCAATACAGCTTGTTGCAGCCGTACATGGTCGTCGGCCAGGTGTGCTGATCCTCCTGCACGCGGCCCGCTGCGCGGCGCGCCTCGGCATCCGGCAAGCCGTAGGCGGCGATGCTCGATGGGTACACGAACACCACGGGCCGGCCGTGCGACTCCCCTTCCTTCTGCGCGAACTCCAGGAGCGTCAGCATGCCCTCGACGTTCACCTGGTGCGCCATCACCGGCGTGAATTCCGCGCGCGTCGAGAGCAGCGCTGCCAGGTGGAACACGAGATCGATCTCGAACTCGGCGAGGATGCGCTCGAGCAGGGCCGTGTCGAGGATCGACCCCGTGAACTCGCGTGTCACGAGGCGGCCGATGTCGGCGTCGAGCCTCGTCAGGTCGAGCGTGACGATGCGTTGGCGGCCGGACGCCGCGAGGCGGGTGATGAGGCCATGCCCGATCTCGCCGCCCGCCCCCGTGATGAGGACGACTGGTTTACGCACCATTGGCGGCGTCTCAGAGGAGCCCGCGGGCCGCCAGGGCCTCTTCGAGCTGGTCGACCAGCGTCTCGAGCAGCGTCCCTACCGCGCCGACGGTGTCGGGGTCCGCCAGATCGATGCCGGCGCGCTGTAGCAACGCCATCGGATAGTCGCTGCCGCCGGCCGCGAGCAGCTCGAGGTACCGATGGATGGTGGCCTCGCGCGTCGCTGGATCCGGATCGCGCAGCCCCACCAGCAACCGGGCGCTCGACGCGTAGCAGGTCGCGTACTGGTAGACGTAGTACGGCGAGCCGAAGAAGTGCGGGATGCGCGCCCAGGTCACGCGGGCCAGGGCGTCGTAGTCGATCGCGTCGCCATGGTAGGCCCGCAGCGTCGTGTCGTACAGGCGGCTGAGGACGTCGGCGGTGACCGGCTCGCCGGCTTCCACGAGCCGGTGGGCCTGCAGCTCGTAGTCGGCAAACATCACCTGCGTGAAGAAGGTGCCGGTGATGCCGTCGATGGCGTGCTGCAGCAGCACGATGCGCTCGAGCGGGTCGGTCGTGTGGGCGAGGCGATGGTCGAGCAGCAGCGCTTCGCTGAGCGTGGAAGGCACCTCGGCGACGAAGATCGTGTAGTCGGAGTACACGAACGGCTGCCGCTCGTGCGACAGCACCGTGTGCATGGAGTGCCCCATCTCGTGCGCGAGCGTGAACGCCGCGTCGAGCGTGTCGTTGTAATTCATGAGCACGTACGGGTGCACGCCGTAGACCGGCGCCGAATACGCACCCGAACGCTTGCCGTCGTTCTCGTAGATGTCGACCCAGCGCGTCCGGAAACCGGCCGCGAGGCGCTCCTGGTAGGAGGGGCCCAGCGGCGCGACCGACTCGGTGATCCACTCGACCACCTGCTGGTACGGGTAGTGTTCGCGGAAGTCGACCAGCGGAATGGACCCGTCGTAGAGGTGGTAGGTATCGAGCTTCAACGCCCGCCGGCGCAGCCGCTCGTAGCGCTGGTACGCGCCGACGTTGGCGCGCGTCGAGGCGATGAGGTTCTCGACGACCGCCACCGGGATGTTGTCGCCATGCAGGGCAGCCTCGAGCGTCGACGCGTAGCCGCGGGCCCTCGCCTGGTACCAATCGCGCTGCAGCACGCCGCTGTACAGCGCCGCGTACGTGTTCAGCGTGGCCTCGAACGCGCCGTGATGCGCCTCGAACGCACGCGCCCGGTCGGCCTGCACGCGGTTTGTCGCCAGCAGCGCGCGGTAGCGCGGGTAGGTCACCTGCACCTTCTCGCCGGTGCTCAACTCGATGGTCGGGAACCGCATGTCGGCCGTCGACAGTGCCTCGTAGGCATCGTCGGGCACGCGGGTCAGTTGCGCCGCGAGCGACAGGAGGTGCTCGCCCCGCTCGTCGAGGACGTGTTCCTGCTGGCGGAACAGGTTCTCGATCATGAAACGGTAGACCGCCAGGTCTGCGTCGCCGTCCATCCAGCCGCGCAGCGTCTCGAGCGGCACCGACAGCAACTCGGGGTTGAACCACGCCGTCGACTGCCGCCACTGTGCGAACAGCAGCTGCACCTGCTGCCGCCGCGCCCCGACCTGGTTGTCGCGCTGGTCCTCGTCGTGCGCGAGCGACGCGTAGTACCACACCCGATAGGCAAGCTGCCCCATCGTGTCGCTCTCGCGCAGGGCCTCGAGCAGTTCACGCGCGCCGAGCCCGAGCGTCCCCTTGCGCGAGACGTAGCCGGAGACCCGGCGCTCGAGGTCCTCGTAGGCGTCGCGCCACGCCTCCCACGACGCGAAGATGTCGGCGAGGTTCCAGCGCTCGTGCTCGGGAACGTCGGCGCGCGGCCGAGGCGCGGCGGGAGCGGAGGCAAACGCGGTGTCGAACAGGAGCCCGGGCACGGAAGGAGTCACGACGCGATCCTACCGGAACGGCGACGGGGCGGGCTACACTGACCGCCGCGCGACGACCCGGGCCGAACCCGCTCCCACGGGGCAGACCGGCGCCGGGCCGCCGCCTGCATGGTGGGGCACGATTCCAGGTGAGGAGCGACGTGGATCGCAGCGACTACATCCTGTTCAGCGGTGGCGCCCCTGGCGCCGAGGCCGAGTTCGGCGCCCAGGCGGAGCGGCTCGGCATCGAGGAAGTGAACTTCGGGTTCGAAGGGCACGTCGCCGTGCGTACGAGGGGCCTCCGGATCCTGAACCACGAGGAGCTGAGGGCCGGCGACGTCAGCCTGGCCTATGTGTCGCAGCTGATGAACCGCCGCTACAGCGACACACCGACGTTCCGGAAGGTCCTGCAGAGCATCTGGTACCAGATCAACGCCGGCCAGGAGATCTTCGTCATCGGCACCATCTTGCCCGACGGCCACGTCAAGGGTGGCACCGGCTGGGGGGCCGAGTTCGCGAAGCTGTGCAACAAGCCACTCCACGTGTTCGACCAGGCCAACGACGGCTGGTTCACCTGGAACGAGCGCGAATGGGTGGCGCGCACGGGCGCGGACCTGCCGACAATCACCCACGCGCACTTCACCGGCACCGGCACGCGCACGCTGACCGACGCGGGCCGCCAGGCGATCGTCGCCCTGTTCGAACGTTCGTTCAGGTAGGGCCTGCCTTACCCCTCTCCCGACCCGCCGGTGATCGGCCCGCCTGGGACAACCGGCCCCTACCTATCCCGAGGTCGGTCGGCCCGGCTGGGACAGCGACCCTACCTGGCTCGAGGCGATCGGCTCGGTTGGGACAGCCGGCCTACCTATCTCGAGGCGGGAGGGTCGAGATGGCCGCGGCTGCTGTCGCCCATCTCGATGCGGCGCTGCGGGAAGTACTCCCGCCACCTGCGGCTCACGAGCCCCGCGGTATCCGGGTCGCATTCCACTTCTTTCGGGAACCACGGCTTCATCCGGGCGTCGATGACGATCGGCGGCGTGTAGCTGAGGTGATTGCGCACCACGCCCAGCGCCGCCGCATGGATGTCGGCGGCCGGTTCGAAGCGCGTGAACGTGGTCCAGAGGAAGTTCATCTCGCTCGCCGTTGCGCGTAACGGCTCGTCGCTCAGCACGACGAGCGGCCAGTCGCGGAACACGGCCTCGCCTGCCAGGCGCGCGGCGGCACCCGGCTCACCCGCATACGACGGCCCGTCGATGACGAGACACCCGGGACAGAAAACCCGCGCCGTCGTCACGCCGGCCGGGAGCGACGCGGACTCGAACGCCCGTGGCAGGTCGCGCACTGGATCACCGAGCCCGAGCAGCACGCCCTTCGATCCCTCGTTCACCTTCGGCCCCGTGTAGTCCAGCGTGTCCATGGACAGGTTGCCGAACACGTACAGGTCCGTCTCCGGCCGCGTGCGTGCGAGCACGTGTGCCAGCGTCGCGCGGAAGTCGCGGAGGTCGACGTCGCGGTCGGTGAGCAGCAGGAACTTCGTGAGCGCGAGCTGGCCCTCGCCGAGGATGCGGAATGCGCTGCCCATGGCCTCGCGCCGGTACCGCTCCTTCACGACGGCCGCGGCGAGCGAGTGGTAGCCGGTCTCGCCATAGCTCCAGAGCTGTCGCACCGCCGGCATCACCAGCGGGAACAGCGGCGACAGCAGATCCTGCAGCAGGTCACCGATGAAGAAATCCTCCTGCCGCGGCTTGCCCACCACGGTCGCCGGGTAGATCGCATCGTGCCGATGCGCCATCCGCCGGACGGTGAAGACCGGGTAATCGTGCTGGAGCGAGTAGTACCCGTAGTGATCGCCGAACGGACCCTCGGGCTGGCGCACGTGCGGCGCGACCTCGCCGATGAGCGCGAACTCCGCGTCGGCTACGAGCGGATGCGGCGCGACGCCATGCACCATGGGCAGCCGGTGCCGCGCGATGAGCGAAGCGAGCAGCAGCTCCGGCACGTTCTCGGGCAGCGGCGCGATAGCCGACAGGATCAGTGCCGGTGGGCCTCCGAGGAACACCGTGATCGGCAGTGGCTGGTTGCGGCCTTCGGCGACCTGGTAGTGGAAGCCGCCGCCCTTGCCGATCTGCCAGTGCATGCCCGTGTGCGCGGGCCCGTGCACCTGCAGCCGGTACATCCCGAGGTTGTTGCCGTGCCCATCCGGGTGCTCGGTGTAGACGAGCGGCAGGGTGACGAACGGGCCGCCATCCTCCGGCCACAGCGTGAGCGCGGGCAGCCGATCGAGGCGGACGTCGGCGGTCATCACCTCCGCGACCGGCCCGTGCCCGACGCGACGCAACCCGACGCGCGCCAACGAGGCACCGAGCCCGCGGGCGCGCCACAACTTCGTCGGCGTCGGCGGCAGGTCCTGCACCAGGCCGACCAGCCCCCTGATGAAGTCGAACGGCGCGTCGCCGAACGCCTGCGCGGCCCGCGACGGCGTGCCGAACAGGTTGGTGACCAACGGGAACGACGATCCGCGCACGTTGGTGAACAGCAGCGCGGGTCCCCCTGCCGCGATGACGCGGCGGTGGATCTCGGCGACCTCGAGGTGCGCGTCGACAGGGGCGTCGACGACGACGAGATCGCCGTCCCCCCGCAGTCGTCGCAGGAAGCTGCGCAGATCTTGATGCGGCGAGGACACGCTTACTTGGAATCCGCCGGTGTCGACGACTTGCCCATCTCCTGGGCCAGCTTCACGAGTGCGCGCGCGACGGCCATGCGGGCCGCGTCCGGCGAGCTCTTGCCAAGCGCCTGCGCGACCTCAGCATAGGACAACCCGAGCTCCACGCGGGCGACGATGGCCTGGCGATCCTCGTCGCGCAGCCGCGAGAGCGCCCCCTCGTAGCGCTCGACCGCCTGAGTGCCAATAGCCGACTCCAGCGGCGACGCGGTGTTGTCGGTGTGCTGGTCGGCCTCGAGTTCCTCCGGTGGCGGACGACGCTGCGCGCGGCGCACTTCGTCGCGGATCCGGTTGATCACCGCCTGCCGGAGGTAGGCGTGCAGCGCGCCGTCGTGCCGCATCTCGAAGCCCTTGAGGCGCCGGAAGGCGTGCACGAGCGTTTCCTGCACGAGATCCTCCGTCTCGAGCAGGTCGCGCGCGTACTGCGGCAGCCGCCCGCGCGCCCAGCGG
>JAEYZV010000283.1 GCA_023427865.1 Acidobacteriota bacterium | reverse complement strand
CGGAGGAACGTCTCGAACGCCGGTGCGTACGGGTACGCGTCGTCGCCGACGGGAATCGGCGGCGTCGCGAGCGTTGCGACCCGCGCGCCGATATGTCGGAGCCGGGCCGCCAGATCGTGGGCCACGCCCATCGACCACAGCGTGGTATCGAGCCCGCCTGCGTCGATGATGGCTTCGCGCTGTGCCGCCCACACGGGCGGATCGTCGAAGGCGGGCTCGTCGCGATCGCGCGCCGCGGCGAGCAGGCCGTCGAGCCGGCTCCCGGGAGAACCGTCTGCCCCAACGATCTGGGCAGGGCCGGCTGCCCCAACGACCTGGGCAAGGCCGGCTGCCCCAGCGATCTGGGTAGGGCCGGCTGTCCCAGCGATCTGGGTAGGGCCGGCTGTCCCAGCCGGGCCCCGAAGTGGAAGCGCCATCGCCGCGCCGCCGGGTGCCGTCGCCTCGAGCATTTGCCGCACCACCTCGTCGTCGGGCGATGCATGGACGTCGCACACGAGCACCTGCGGCGACAGGGTGCGGCCGAGGGCCTCGGCGATGCACGCGGCGGCGCCGCGCGGCGCGCCGGGTTCATCGCGCGCGATGACGATCTCCACCTCGCGCTGCGTCGCACGTGCGAGGCGTTCCCGCCAGGCGGAGCCGGGGTCGGCGGCGGGCCAGCGTGCGCCGTGCAGGACGGCGGCAATCCGTGGCAGGCTCACGGTGCGACCGGCTCCGGCGTCCCGGCGGGCAGCAGCCGCCACGTGCCGCCGAGCGTGACCTTGCCGAAGCGCTCCAGCGTGCCGCCCTCGGTCACGGTGAAGGTCGCGACGCGCTCGCGGTGGTCGAGCGGCTCCACGAGGTGGTAATCGTAAGCGGACACCGACACGACGTAGCGGCCCGGCAGCAGCGGCAGGTGCGCGATGGTGTAGCGGACCTCACCCTCGCCCTCCACCGCCGCGATCGGCAGGTTGCCGGTGCGGGTGTTGGGTCCGGTCAGGTGCGTGCCGTCCTCGTGGTACACGGCCAGCCCGAAGACGGGCGTGGCCACGCGCTGCGCCGCGTGGTAGGCCAGCGAAATCGTGAGCGTGTCTCCGGTGCGGACGCTCGTCACCGGCCGTCCGTCGCCGCCGAGCAGCGAGACGCGCGGGATCTCGATCTCACGCGAGCCCCAGCGATACTCGCCGGCGACCTCGCCGCTGGCCGCAGCAATCTGGTGGTAGCGCGCGATCACGTCGGCCGCCGGACCGATGCCGACGATCTCGCCTCGCTGGAGCAGGCAGGCGCGCGAGCACAGGCGCTCGACGAGCAGCAGGTCGTGCGACACGATGATCACCGTCACGCCGCGTTGCTGGAACTCGGTGATCTTGCGGAGGCACTTGCGCTGGAACGCCTCGTCGCCGACCGCCAGGGCCTCGTCCACGAGCACGATCTCCGGATCGAGGTGCGCCGCCACCGAGAACCCGAGGCGCATGTACATGCCCGACGAGTAGTTGCGCACGGGCGTATCGATGAAGCGGTCCAGCTCGGCGAACGCGACGATCTCGTCGAACTTCCGGCGGATGACGTCGGCGCCGACGCCGTGCAGCGCGGCGTTGAGGAAAATGTTCTCGCGTCCCGACAGGTCGGGGCTGAAGCCGGCGCCGAGCTCGAGCAGCGACGTGATGCGGCCCGTCGTCGTCACGTGCCCGGCATCCGGGGCGAGGATGCCGGCGATGATCTGCAGTAGCGTGCTCTTGCCGCAGCCGTTGTGCCCGATGAGGCCGAGCGTCTCGCCGCTGGCCACCTCGAAGCCGACGTCCCGCAGGGCCCAGAACGTCTCGCGTGCGTCCCGACGACCGCCGACGAGCCCGACGAGTCGCTCCTTGAGGCCGCTACCGCCCTGGTGGTACAGCGTGAAGCGCTTGGAAACGCCGTGCAGCGCGACGGCCGGGGCAGACACCCCGGAAGTATAGCGAGCATGGGCCGGGTGTCCGGCGTTCGCCGGGTCGCCTGCGTCTCCAGAACGCCGGCGGGCGCTGCCGGCCCCCGCGTTTTCTCGCAGACGACATGCGCCCCGCCCAGGGCGCGTTCCCGAACGCACCGACGTGAGGTCGAACGCGCTAGGCCGCTGCCCCCGGCTTGCGGGCCGTGACCGTGATCCAGAGCAGCCCGGTGCCCGACGCGACATCTTCGAAGCCGGCCTGCGCCGCGTACCAGGTCAGCTCCTGCTCGGTGGACGCCTTGCTGACGTTCGGCGGCCGAATCGCGACGTCGAGGGCGGCCATCTCGGTGAAGAGCTTCCATCCGTCGGGGCTGCGCAGGTCGAAGTTGTCGAAGTAGACCCGGCCGCCCGGCTTCAGCACGCGGAAGAACTCGGTGACGTAGCGGTACCGGTCCCACTCGTCCAGGTGCATGAACACCGCCGTGCAGTAGACCGCGTCCTGGCTCGCGTCGGCGACTCCCGTCAGGTCGAAGCCGTTCAGGTGCACGAAGGAGACGTTGGTGTGCCGCCGCAGTGCCTGGCGGGCGTGGTTCAGCATGTTCTGCGAGACGTCCGCGCCGGTCCAGTGCCGGCAGCGCGGCGCCAGCTTGTCGCCGACGCGTCCAGCGCCGCACCCGACCTCGAGCACCGCATGCTCCGGTGTGATGCCGATCGAGCCGGCGATGTGGCTCGCGGTGGCCTCGCCGGATCGATCCCACTCGGCCTGGTCGGCATAACCGGCCACCGAGACGCGCGCGGCGTGCAGGCTGCGTGAGGATCGATCCCACACCGATCCGTACGCCCACCGCGGCAGCGCCTGCGTCAGCCGTCCCCGCTGGAGCGGGATCGAGTGCAGCACCGCTGCCTGCGCCTCGTCGGTGTCGGCGCGGCGAACCGTGACGCGCAGCCAGGGAAACCGCGCCTTCGACGGGATCTGTGATGCCTTGCCGAAGACCGAGACGCCACGCGCCCGCGGGCCCAAATCGGGTCGCGGCGTCTCGGCGTGACCTTCCCAGATCTTGCGACCGCCGACATGCACCGCGACGACCGGCGCGTCGCCCGGCGCGGCGGCCCACCCGGCCACTTCGAAGCCGTGCACGAACGGCTGTCCGGGGAGCGGCTTGTCGAGTGCGCCGTCGATGTCCTTGTGCCTGCTCCGCACCTGCCTCGCGCGGCGCGCCCACGCCCGCAGCCAGACTTCCTTCGCCGTGATCACGCGACACACTCTAACGCCGCGCCTCGAGTGGATGGAAACGACGACCGCTCACGTACGTAGGCGT
>JAEYZV010000239.1 GCA_023427865.1 Acidobacteriota bacterium | reverse complement strand
CGCACGCGGGTGGGGCGGGCGCGCCTGCTCGCTCCCGAATGCCCGCGTGCATCGGTCGAGGGCGCCGGCGCTCCGCCGTCTCGCCGTCGTCCTGTTGCTGGCGATCGTCGCGACTGCCTTCCCGACCGTGGCGCGCGGCGCGCTGCAGGAGCCCGCGGCAGCGCCCGCCGAGGGCCCGGACGCACAAGCGGCCGCGGAGCCGCAACCCCTCACGGCGGACACGGCCGAGAGCAAGGCCGCCGTCGAGGGCAAAGAGGCCGGCAACGGCGCCGACGCGGCGTACAGGACCGTGCCGCGCGTCGGCAGCCGCGTGGCGATCTGGGTCGTCGCGCAGCTCCACCTCCTGTTTGCGGCGTTCGTCCTCGCGGTCCCCATCTTCGCGCTCATCGTGGAAGCGATCGGCTACAAGACCGGCGATCGCCGCTACGACAGGCTCGCGTACGAGTTCACGAAGCTGCTCTCCGTCTCGTTCTCGCTGACGGCGACCTTCGGCGCGGCGCTGACGTTCATGCTCGTCATCCTGTACCCGCGGTTCACCAACTACCTGATGAGTGTGTTCTCGCCGACGTTCCTGCCCTACGTCGTGCTGTTCTTCTTCGAGGCCTTCTTCCTCTACGCCTACTACTACGGCTGGGGGAAGTTCCATCCACTCGTGCACCTCGGGCTGGGGCTCGCGCTGAACGTCGTGGGCACCGCGATCATGTTCATCGCCAACGCCTGGCTCACGTTCATGATGTCGCCGCGCGGCATCACGAATACGGGTGAGGTGACCTCGGTGTGGGAGGCCGTCAACAACTTCACGTGGATGCCGATCAACGTCCACCGCGTGATCGCCAACGTCGCGTTCGGCGGGTCGGTCGCGGCGGCGTACGCGGCGTTCAAGTTCCTGCAGGCGACGACCGACGAGGAGCGGGCCCACTACGACTGGATGGGATACATCGGCAACTTCGTCGCGATCAGCGCGTTCCTGCCGCTGCCGTTCGCCGGCTACTGGCTGGCCAAGGAGATCTACGCCTATTCGCAGTCGCTCGGGCTGACGATGATGGGCGGCGCCTTCTCCTGGCTCTTCATCATCCAGGCCGTGCTCATCGGCAACCTGTTCCTCGCCGCCAACTACTACCTGTGGCTGGGGATGGGGCGTGTCGAAGGCGCGCAGCCGTTCCAGCGGGTGATCAAGTACCTGCTCGTCACGATCGTCGTCTGCTTCATGGTGTGGGCCACGCCGCGGTCGATCATCGCGACGGTGTCCGAGGTCCGGGCCATGGGCGGGTCCACGCATCCCATCCTCGGATTCCTCGGCGTGATGTCGGCCAAGAACACGGCCGTGAACATCCTGATCCTCACGACGTTCATGAGCTTCCTCCTCTACCGGCGCACCGGCAAGGTCGCGACGGTGGCGTGGGCGCGCAGGGGCAACGCCGTGCAGCTCACGATCTTCGCCGTCGTGGCGGCCTTCGTGATCTTCCTCGGCGTGCTCGGGTACTTCGTCGAGGCGACGGTGCGCATCGGGCTGTCGGTGCCGCAGGTACTCTCGGTGCTCTTCGCGATGGTGGCCATCACCGCGATCGACGTGTTCATGTTCCGGGGCGCCAGCAGGACCGGTGAGGTGCACTGGGGGAGGATCCCGGCGATCTCGCAGTACGTGCTCATCTTCATCGCGGTCACGTTCACGTGGCTGATGGGGCTCATGGGCTACGTGCGTTCGGGGCTGCGCCAGCACTGGCACGTGTACGGCGTGATCCGGGATCAGTCGGTCGATGCCTTCACGCCCACGCTCGGCTTCGCCACGAAGGTGGTCTCGGTCACCGTGCTCATCTTCTTCGCGCTGATCGGCCTCGTGTTCTGGATCACCAGCCGGCACGACCGGCCGGACTTCGCGCAGCGACGACGCGTCGCTGACGACGAAGCCGAACCGGGCATCGTTGCCGGCACTTCAGCGCACCCGTAAGCAGGAAGCGTCGCCATGATGATCCCGCATGCGCTCCGGATAGGCGCCCTCGTCGTCGCGACGACGGGCTTCTACACGTACGTCGGGCAGATGGTGCCGCAGAAGGAAGTGCAGCCTCCCGAGGAAACGGCCATCGGCGGCGCCATGAGCACCGCCGAGATGGTGAAGGTGGGGCAAGGCATCATGGCCGGCAAGGGCCTCTGCCTGACGTGCCACACCGTCGGCAAGACGGGCGCGCTGCGGTTCCCGGATCTGGCGGGTATCGGCGTGACGGCCAGGACGCGCGTGGAGGGGCTGAGCGACGTCGAGTACCTGGCGCAGTCGCTGTACGAGCCCACCGCCTTCGTCGTCCCCGGGTTCCCACCGGCGATGCCGCCCATGAACCAGCCGCCATTCGGCCTCACCGATCAGGAGATCCTCTGCGTGATCGCGGCGCTGCAGACCCTTGGCGGCACGCCGACGGTGACGCTGCAGACGACCCATCGCTACTACGACGGCACGGGAACGCCCGCCGCCTCCGCCCCGGCCGACGGCGCGACGGAGGGGACGCCATGAACATCGTCGTTGTCGGCATCGTGCTCGCGGTGTTCGGCCTGCTTCGCTGGCGCCGGGTGGGCCTGCTCGCCTGGGCGATGGCGTGGTGGGTGGGAATCTACGTCCTGCTTCGCTTCGGCTTCACGACGCCGATCCCGGCCTCGGTCGTATCGCTGTACATGGGCATCGTGACGATCGCGATCCTCGCCTATGTCACGTCGAGCGAGGCGCGACGCGACGAGATCTCGGGCCCGCTCATCCGGTTCACGACCGAGAGGCGTTACGCGGCACTGCTGGCCATCACGATCGTGGCCCTGCCGGCGCTCGCAGCCGCGAACGTCTACGTGCGCATGAACGTGCCGCTCCAGCCGCCGTACTTCCCGCGCACGATCCATCCAGCGTCGCCGCCCGAGATTTCGGTGCACGGCCAGACGATCGCGATCGACGCCGGCGACAATCCGTACCGGCAGCTCGAAGGCTCGAACCCCGAGGAGTTCCGCGCCCACGTGGAGAACGGCCGCCGGACGTACTACCGGAACTGCGTGTTCTGCCACGGCGACGACCTCTCGGGCAACGGCATGTACGTCCACGGCCTGGATCCGATTCCCACCAACTTCGCCGACGGCGCCACGATCGCGAGCCTGCGCGAGACGTTCCTGTTCTGGCGCATCGCCAAGGGCGGGCCCGGGCTGCCCGAGGAGGGCGGTCCCTGGGACACGGCGATGCCGGCGTGGGAGTCGATGCTGACCGAGGAGGAGATGTGGGACGTGGTCCTCTTCCTCTACGACTTCACCGGCGAACGGCCCCGCGCCAGGGAGGAGGCGACGCACGAATGATCGCCCCCCACATCACCCGCCGCGTCGTGGTGGCGTCGATCGCCTGCCTGTGTGCAGCCACGTCGGGATCGCTGCGACCGTCGGCGCAGGAGCTCGGCAGCGACGCGCAGCGCGAATCCGGCAGGAGACTCTACGAGAAGTACTGCGCGCAGTGCCACGGCGACAAGGGCGACGGCGAAGGCCACGCGACGCCGCACCTGTTTCCCAGGCCGCGCGACTTCACGACCGGCCAGTTCAAGGTGCGCACCACGCCCAACGGCGCGCTGCCGACACAGGAGGATCTCGTCCGGGTCATCAGGCGCGGCATGCCATACACCTCGATGCCTGCGTGGCCCCGCCTCTCGGACCAGGACGTCGCGAACCTCGCGTACTACATCAAGACGTTCTCGCCGGCGTTCGCCGATGCGGCACGCGCGCCCACGCCCATCGAGCTGCCCAGTGCGCCGGCGATGACCGACGAGACGATCGCCGCTGGCCGCAAGCTGTACGAGGACACCGGTTGCGTGCGCTGCCACGGGGCGGTCGGCCGTGGCGATGGCTCGTCGGCGCCGACCCTGAAGGACGACGTCGATCGGCCGATCCGGGCCGCCGATCTCACGCAACGCTGGACGTTCCGCGCCGGCGGGTCGCGCGAGGACATCTTCCGGACGATGAGCACGGGCTTCAACGGCACGCCGATGCCGTCCTTCTCCGACTCGCTCTCGACCGAGCAGCGCTGGGCCATCACCGACTTCATCGTCTCCCTGTCGGACAGCGACCGCCCCGAGTACACGAACATCGTCATCGCCAGGCATGTGAACGAGCGGATCGATCCGGCCAGGGGCGCGGAGATCTTCGCCGCCGCGCCCGTGGCGCGCCTGCCGATCGTCGGCCAGATCATGGAGCCGGGGCGGCAGTTCCACCCGCCGACGACGAGCGTGACCGTGCAGGCCATCCACGACGGCGAGTCGATCGCCCTGCTCGTGCGCTGGCACGACATGCGTGCGGATCAATCGGGGAGCAACGGTCCGTCGCTGCCTGTGCCCGTGGAGGAAGAAGAAGCGTCGGCTGGCGCCGGCACTACGTCTGACGACCCGTTCGGCGACGCCGCCATCGCGGAGGGCGAACCCGAGGATCCGTTCGCCGAGGCAGCGGCCCCTGCCGCGGCCGCATCGGAGTTCTCGGACGCGGTCGCTGTCCAGATTCCGGCCGAGGTGCCGACCGGCGCGCGCAAGCCGTACTTCATCTTCGGCGACGCGCAGAACGCGGTCGATCTCTGGTTCTTCGATCTCGCCACATCCGCGCCGGTCCGCTTCACGGGGAAGGGCAGTGCCGACATCGCTCCGGCCGAGGCGGGCGCGCTCACCGGTGTGGCGAGCTATGCGCAGGGCGAGTGGTCGGTGATCTTCACGCGGCCGCTGCGCGCCGAGTCGGCCGCGTCGTTCTCGACCGGCGAGTTCATGCCGATCGCCTTCTCGGTCTGGGATGGATTCTCGCGGGAGCGTGGCAACAGGCGTGGCCTCACGCTCTGGTACTCGCTCTATGTCGAGCCGGACGTCGTGCCGTCGGCGGCCGGCCCCATGGTGAGGACGGCGCTGATCGTGCTCGGGCTCGAGCTCGGCGTGATCGGCTGGGTGCGGTGGCGCTACCGCTCACGCGCGCGCGAGGGACTCGGCGGCGAGCCGAGTTCCCCGGCAGCCACGAGTGCGTGACTCGTGCAGGGCTCTCCGGAGGATTCGATGTACAAGAGCATCTACGTTCCCGTCGATAACTCGGACCACTCCAACTGCGCCGTCAACCACGCCGTGGCGCTCGGCAGGACGTTCTCGGCGCGGCTCGTGGGCTGCCACGTGTATGCGGCCGGCCTGCACGACTACCGCTTCCGGCAGATGGAGTACACGCTGCCCGAGGAGTACATCGACGAGGTCGAGCTCGAGCGGCAGCGCAAGATCCACGACAGCCTGATCACGATGGGGCTCAAGCTCATCTCCGACAGCTACCTCGACGGGATGTCGAGGCTCTGTCGCGAGTCGAACGTCGAGTTCGAGCCGCGCATGATGGACGGCAAGCATCACGTCGAGATCGTGAAGGATCTCGTGGGCTCGCCACACGACCTGGTCGTGATGGGGGCGCTCGGCATCGGCCGCGCGCGCGACAGCGTGATCGGCTCGGTGTGCGAGAGGGTGGCGCGTCAGTCGGATCGCGACGTCTGGGTGGTCAAGCACGTGCCGGAGCCAGGCGAGGCCGATCGCGACACGATCCTCGTCGGCATCGACGGAAGCCCGCAGTCCTTCGGCGCGCTCGTGACGGCCATCGGCCTCGCACGCGCCTACGGCAAGCAGGTCGAGACCATCGCCGTCTACGACCCGTACCTCCACTACTCGGTCTTCAACGGCATCGTCAACGTGCTCACCGAGCAGGCCGCCAAGGTGTTCCGCTTCGAGGAGCAGAACCAGCTGCACGAGGAGATCATCGACACCGGGCTCGCGCAGATCTACCAGTCGCACCTCGAGGTCGCCGAGCGCATGGCCGGCGAGCTCGGCGTGCCGGTCAAGAAGACCCTGCTCGACGGCAAGCCGTTCCAGAAGATCCTCGATCACGCCCGCAAGACGAACCCGTGGCTCCTGGTCGTCGGACGGATCGGCGTCCACAGCGCGAAGGACGAGAAGGGGCTCGGCAGCAACACCGAGAACATCCTGCGCGCGGCGCCGTGCGACGTGCTCCTCTCCACGCGGGTGGAGGTGCCGCGGCTCGATGTGCGAGCGGAAGAGAGCATCCGCTGGACGCCGGAGGCCGAGGCGCGGATGACGCACGTGCCCGACCAGGTGAAGGGCATCGCGCGGACGGGCGTGCTGCGCCTGGCGCTCGAGAAGGGCCATTCGGTGATCACGAGCGCCGTGATCGACGACGCGATGGATCGGTTCATGCCGAAGAGTGCCTCGGCGGCGACACGGGCGCTGGCCGAGGCGGTGGCGCTCGAGCACGCGAAGGCCGGCCCGGTCTCGCTGTGCCGCGCCTGCGGCGTCGCGGCGACGCAGAGCGGTGCCGTCAAGTGCACGGTGTGCGGCGGGACGGACTTCGAGGAGATCTCGCCGGAGATGATCGACCGGATTGCGGCCGTCGAGGGCGGACTCGAGGAGGAGACCACGTACGACGGGCGCAAGCTGCGCTGGTCGGAGGAGGCGAGGAAGGGCCTCTGGACCATGAAGAACGCGTACCAGCGACGGCGCGTGAAGGCACGCGTCGAGAAGCGGGCGCGCATGATGCGGCTCGACACGATCACGCTCGACTTCGCCCGACAGGTGATCGAGGACGAGACGGGGACGCCGCTGGAGATCAGGGCCAGCACTCCAGTACCGGAGGCGGCCGGGGTGGGACAAGCGGATCTACTGGCGGCCGGGTTGGGTCAACCGGCCCTATTGACGCCTGGGTCGGGACCACAGGCCCTGCCGGGGCATGTGAGCGCAAGCGTCACCAATGGCAACGAGGCGCGCCTGATCGCGCGGGACGACAAGAAGAACCCGCTGATCTCGACGTTCGACTGGACCGCCGAGGCCACGCAGCGGATCCTGCGTGTCCCGGCGGGCTTCATGCGGAACAAGACGCAGGAGCGGATCGAGGAACTGGCGCGCGATCGCGCCGCCACGACCATCGATCTCGCGCTCGTGGAGGACGGCATCGAGATCGGCAAGCAGATGATGGCGGAGATGATCGCCAGCTACTCGCCGCCGGCACCCGCAGGGACAACGGGCACCGGCGCATCGGCTCCGCAGGATCGCAACGCCGAACGGCCAGCCGGCCTCGACGGCACCGGCCGGAGCACCCTCAACGAGGTGAGCCACCTGACGGCTCGGGAGGCTTCCGAGCCGCGGCAGGCCTGACGGGACGACGGACGTGAGCGCTTACCGGTTCTGCCGCACCGACGACATCGGCCTCCTCGTGGAGGCGCTGAACCGCTGCTGGGTGCCCTGCTTCCCCGGTGAGCCCCAGGTGAGCGCCGCGACGTTCAAGCGGATGATCCGCGACCTGCAGGTGTGGTGCAGCAGCTGCATGGTCGCCTTCTCCGGATCCGATCCGATCGCCGTGCTCGTCGGCGCCAGGCGCGCCTGGGGCACGCTCGTCCACCGGATTGCCGTCCATCCGGAGCACCGGCGTCAGGGCCACGGTCGGCACCTGCTCGAGTCGCTCGGATCGAAGCTGGCGATCCTCGGTCCTCCACGGCTCGTTGCCGAGGTGCCTGACGAACTCACACCCGCGTGCGCGTTGTTCAGCGCCTGCGGGTTCGCGCAGCAAGACACGCTCACCGACTACGTCCTCGAGAGGGCGCCGACATCTCGGGTCCCGCGCGGCGATCTCACGACCCACATCACGGTGGAGGACCTCGCCGCGACCGGTCTCCTCCAGGGAGCGGACGCGCAGGTGTGCTGGCACCGCTCGCTCGAGACGGTCGTCGCGATGAAGGACGACGTCGTGGGACTCGCCGTTGCCTCCGACGAATGCGTCCAGGCCTGCCTGCTCTACGTGCGGAAGGGAGAAGAGGCGGAGATCCTGTCGCTGCGCTCGCTGGTCGACGATGGCGGCGCGCGCATCGCCCACATGCTGGAACGATTGCAGGCCGACGGCATCGGGACGTTCCGGCTGTCGAAGGTCCATCCGGCCGAGATGCCCGCCGGGTTCCTGCACGCACTCGGGTTCCGTCCGACCGACCGGCATCGACGTTACGGAGCGATGGCGAGGCCCGCGTAGGGCGCGTCGGCATGCGCAGATGAAGAGCTACCACGACATCGCCGGCGACGGAGGATCGGGAATCCTCGAGCAGGTCGAAGCGCGGAACGGCCGGATCGCAGACGCGCTGGCAGCGGTGCGACATCTGGTCGCCGTCGGATCGGGGAAGGGCGGCGTCGGCAAGAGCACGCTGACGTGGCACCTGGCGGGCACGCTCGCGGCCCGCGGGCTGCGCGTCGCCGTGCTCGACGCCGACTTCAACGGCCCCTCCCAGGCACGCATGGCCGGCGTCACTGGAGCGCAGTTCCTGCCGGGCAGCCGCAAGGCGGTGCTGCCGCGTGCGGGCAACGGCGTGGCGGTGTTCTCGATGGGGACCGTCATACCCGAGTCGCAGGCGCTCGAGTTCGGGGGCCCGGCACATGGTGCGTCTCATACCTGGCGCGCCACGAGGGAGTTCTCCCTCCTCGGTGAGGTCCTCGAATCATTCGAGTGGGGGGCGCTCGACATGCTTCTGGTGGACCTGCCGCCCGGCGCCGATCGAACGACGCAGTACGCCGAGTTCCTGGGCGCGCGCACCGCATTCCTGCTCGTCACCATCCCGTCGGCGGTCGCGCGGGGTGTGGTCGCGCGTTCCGTCGCGGCATTGTCGACGCAGCCG
Source organism: Acidobacteriota bacterium (assembly GCA_023427865.1). GTDB lineage: Bacteria > Acidobacteriota > Vicinamibacteria > Vicinamibacterales > Vicinamibacteraceae > Luteitalea. The sequence continues at coordinate 8,734 of JAEYZV010000239.1, read as the reverse complement.
AACCCGCTGGTCGGGTACGTGGAGAACATGAGCGGCTACTACTGTCGCGACTGCGGCGCGACCCGTCCGCTCTTTGCCTCGCCCGAGCCATCGCCACTGGCGCTCCCCTGCCTCGGATCGATCCCGTTCGATCCGGAACTGGCGCTGTCCTGCGACCGAGGCCTGCCACTGTCGTCATGGCCTGACGGTCCCGTCGCCCGTGCGTACGACGGCGTCGCGCAACGACTGCTCGACGGACTCGCGTTCACGGCAACGACATCCGCTCGCGGCGCGGGTGAGCCGCGACCTGACCTGGAGGGTGCGAGATGAAGTTCCTCTGCGTCCCGTGCGACACGCCGATGACGCTGCAGACGGTCGCGCCACCCGAGCGCGGATCGCTGTCGATCGTCTACGCCTGCCCCGCATGCGGCTACGAGATGGCGATGCTCACCAACGCGCACGAGACGCAGGTCGTCCAGTCGCTCGGCGTGCGGATCGGCCGGCGCGACGTGCGTGCCGGCTCCGCGGAAACCGTCGCCGGGGCGCAGTCCGCCGAGGCCCTGGCCGGGGCGCAGCACTCCGAAGCCCTGGCCTGGGCGCAGCCCGCCGAAGCCTTGGCCTGGGCGCAGCCCGCCGAAGCCTTGGCGGAGGCGGGCTGCCCCTTCGCCGCGATGGTGCCTGCCGCGGAGCGCGCCGCCGACGCAGTCGCCGTCCGCTGGACGGAAGGGGCCGAGGCCCGGCTCGCGAACATCCCGGCGTTCGTACGGCCCATGGCGCGGACGGGCATCGAGCAGTTCGCAAGCGAACGCGGCCTGGCGGAGGTCGACGAGACGGTCCTCGACGCCGCCCGCGAGCACTTCGGGATGTGAGCCACCATGAATGCGTTCGCCCGCCCTTACGTCGTCTCGTGGAACCTCACCTACCGATGCAATCTGGCCTGTGAGCACTGCTATCTCGACGCGGGTGGCACGCCGCTCGTCGAGGCCGAAGGGTTCGCCGATCGCAGTGAGCTCAGCACCGAGGACTGCTTCAGGGTCATCGACGATCTGGCGGAGTTCGCGCCGGAGTGCGTGACGATCCTCACGGGTGGCGAGCCGCTCCTGCGTCGCGACATCCTCGACATCGTCCGCCGGGCGTCGGAGCGCGGCCTGTGGGTCGTGGTCGGCACCAACGGCGTGCGCATCACCGAGAACGTGGCGCGGCGGCTGGCCGAGGCCGGGGCACGAGGGCTGTCGCTGTCGCTCGATGCGCTGGATCCCGATCGCCACGACCGCTTCCGGAAAGTGCGCGGGGCGTGGCGGAACACGGTCGAGGGCGCCGCCATCCTCCACCGCACCGGACTGCCCTTCATCGTGCAGACGACCGCGGGGTCGCACAACATCGACGAGCTCGACGCGATCGCGGACTTCGCGCACGACCGGCTCGGCGCCCGCGTCTGGAACCTCTACTTCCTCGTGCCGACCGGCCGCGGCCAGTTCGTGTCCGACATCAGCCCTGCGCAGTACGACGACGTGCTCGCGGCGCTCTACCGGATTCAGCGCAGGTACGAGCGGCGGATGCTGGTGAACGCCAAGTGCGCGCCGCACTACATCAGGACCGTCCTCGAGCAACAGGCTGCCACAACCGCGGGCGCGGCGGTCGGGGCAAGTACGAGCGCACGCGGAGACACGGAGTCCGCGCAGGGACGAGCCGCCTTCACACAGGCGAGCACAGCAGATGGCGACGACCTGCCCGCCGAGTCACTGTCGGGACCATCGGGGCCAGGCGTTGCGGCGATCAGGACCTACTCCGGCGGCGCAGGCGGATGTCCGGCCGGCACGCACTACATGGGCATCCGGCCGAATGGCGACGTCACGCCCTGCCCCTACCTGCCGGTGTGCGCCGGAAACCTTCGGAGTGCCGCGCTTGCCGACCTCTGGACGTCATCGGCCGGGTTCAGCGACATCCGCGGCCGGTCGTCGCTCGGCGGCCGATGCGGCGGCTGCGAGATGAACGCCCACTGCGGCGGCTGCCGCGCGCGAGCATTCGGCATGACCGGCGACATGATGGCCGAGGATCCCCTCTGCACCCACACGCCGGGCACATTCGCCGGATCGCCGCTTCTCGCGTTGCACGCTCCGCCTGCGGGCACCGGTGCGGCCGGCGCGCGGGCGATCGAGTACGGCCCGGACACGCCGCCCACGATCGCGTGGGACGACGCCGCGAGGGAACGGATGAAGAAAATCCCCGCGTTCGTGCGCGGGATGGTCACGCGCGCCGTCGAAGAGACCTGCCGCAGGAACGGCCTCGAGCGCGTCACCGTGGAGGAGCTCGAACGGATCCGCGCGCGCATGCCGACGCCGAAGATGTTCGGCACGCCGAGTCGCTGAGAAACGAGGTGCCGGCCTTCGTCGGCCGGCCTTCGGCCTTCGAGCCTCACACCGATACTGGAGCTGGCAGGACGCCAGGCGGCGCCGCACACCTCCGCGGGCAGTGGTTACTGGAAGATGTCCATCTCGGCCTGCGCCGCGATTTCGGCGTCGACCCAGGCAGCGAACTCCTCGGCGGTCTGCACCGTCACGAAACCGCGCATCCGGGCGTGACCGAGCCCGCACAGCTGTGCGCACGCGATCTCGTACTGGAAGTCGGGTTTACCGAGCCGGGTCCGCATCTCTGCGGTGGTGACGTCGGGCACGAACCAGATGGGGATCGTGAGGCCCGGAACGGCGTCCTGCTTCACGCGGAACTCGGGGACGCCAAAGCTGTGGATGACGTCCTTGCTCTTGAGCCGCACGATGATTGGCCTGTCGGCCGGCAGGTACAGCTGGTTCACCGTCGTCACGTCGTCCTTGGCGGCGGGGTCGGAGCGATCGATGCCGAGGGGGTTGGACTGCAGGTCGAGCAGCGCGACGTCGGTGCGGCCGAACCTGCGGTCCGGACCGGGATAGTGCACGTTCCAGGCGAACTGCTCCCCCGTGACCTCGACCACGAGCGCCTCGTCCTCCGGCGGGAGATCGTCGACCCTCGCCGCCCAGAGCGGGATCGAGAATCCGATCAGGAGCACCGCCTCGACGACGGCCACGGCCACCTCGAGGTACGTCGACCGGTGCGACTTCACGCCAGCGTAGTCGGCGACGGGATGGCGCGACCGACGGAAGCGGAACAGGCAGTACGCGAAGAACGCGCCCCAGCCGACGAAGAGGACCAGCATGAACACGTGCACCAGGCCGATCAGGTTGTCGACCTCGGCGCCGTGTGCCGCGGCGAGCGGCGGGAGCCCGAGCCACTCAGTCATGAAGTCCCCCTGCCTCGTTGGAGCTCGGACCACTCCTCCTCGAGCTCGAGTTCGGCGACGTGCCTGGCGCGCTTGCGCAGGTACAGGAAGAAGCCCACGAACGCGCCCTGCACGGCGAGCGTGACCGCCAGGAGCACGAGCACACCGAGCCTGGCGCCGTCGATCAACGACGACTCCTGGGCGCCGAAGCACATCGCGCACGCGAGGATGGTCATCGCAGGGCCCTGGTCTTGCGCAGGAACCACGAGTCGTAGGCGACCAGGCCGAACGACACGGCGAAGGCCGCCACGGCCGCAGCGAGGCTCGCGCTTCCGGCGCCGCGCCCGTACTGCCCGAGGCACCACAGCCCGAACAGCACCGCGAGTGCCGCCGACATCAGGATCAGGAATGCGTGGACGAGCCTCAGGTTCATTCCGGGATCCAGTAGCCGTTGCTGTGCGTGAACACCGGCAGCACCAGCAGCGCGGCGAACTTGATGGCGGTGATGGCGAGCACCGCGTAGATCAGCTTCTTCTCCGAGATCAGGTGCATGAAGTAGCAGGCCACGAGCGATCCCTTGACGGTGGCGACAAACAGCGCCACCGCGATGGCCATGGGTGTCGGAAGATGCAGGTACGACACCGCGACCGTGATCAGCGTCAGCGCCATGAGCGCGACGAACACGGTGATGTAGACCCTGACCTGCCTGTCGATGTCTGCGGCGTGATGATCGCCCGCGTCGGCCACGTGCCCGGTGGTCATGGTAGGTACCGCCTACAGGAGATACAGCGTCGGGAACAGGAAGATCCAGACGAGATCGACGAAGTGCCAGAACAGGCCCGAGTGCTCGACCCGGTTGGTGAACCACACGGGGTTCTGCTTCCACAGTGCAGCACCGGGTCCCCACAGCCAGGCATTGACCGCCATCCCGCCGGCCACGTGGAGCATGTGCAGCCCGGTCAGCGTGAAGTAGATGGCGAGGAAGTTGTTGGTCGAGGGGAACAGGCCGTCGTGGAACTTGTGGCTGTACTCGAAGTACTTGACGACGAGGAAGACGCATCCGAGCAGGATGGTCGCGCCCATGTAGAGCCGGTAGGTCTGGAACCGGCGCCGCACCAGCGACGCCCAGGCCATCACCATCGTCACCGACGAGGTGATCAGCACCACGGTGTTGAACGTGGCGAGCGGCACGTTCAGGATGGTGTCGCCTCGCGGCCAGCTCGGCGCTCCGGAGCGGATCAGGATGTAGCTCGCAAACAGCGCCCCGAACAGCATGACCTCGGAGGCGAGGAAGAGCCAGATCGCGATCTTGCCGTTGGTGAGGCCGGTGTCGCGGCGCACCTCGTAGGTGTAGGGGATGTCCATGGCCGTCACGCCTCGAACTGCGGCGTGTAGTCCCGATCGGCGCCGGGCACGCTGTATTCGTAAGGGCCCCGATACGCTTGTGGCGTCTCGAGGAAGTTGCCGTGCGGCGGCGGCGACGGCGACGCCCACTCGAGCGTCGTGGCCTGCCAGGGATTCTCGCCCGTCCTCTCACCCCTCCAGGCGCTCCAGAAGAAATTGAAGATGAACGGCAGCTGGAACAACGCCATGATCCACGCGCCCCACGACGAGACGACGTTGAGGTGCAGCACCGGCTGCGCGAAGTCGTACGCTGCCCCGCCGTCGTACAGCCGCCGCGAGACGCCGGCCAGGCCGACGAAGAACATCGGCATGAAGACGACGTTCATGCACACGAGCGTGCCCCAGAAATGGATCTGGCCGAGCACGTCGTTCATCTTCCGCCCGGTCGCTTTCGGGAACCAGTAGTAGATCCCGGCAAACAGCGCGAAGATCGTCCCGGGCGCGACCACGTAGTGGAAGTGCGCGATGACGTAGTAGGTGTCGTGCAGCGGGATGTCGGCGACGTTGAGCCCGAGCGGCAGGCCGGTCAGCCCGCCGATGCCGAACATCGGCAGGAAGGCGAGCGCGAAGAGCATCGGCACGTTGAAGCGAATCGAGCCTCCCCACAGCGAGATGATCAGCGCGGTGAGGATGACGACCGACGGGATCGAGATGATCATCGTGGTCGTCTGGAAGAAGGCGGCCATCGCGGTGCCCATGCCGGTCATGAACATGTGGTGCGCCCACACGATGAACGACATGAAGCCGAGGAAGATGACCGAGTAGACCATCGAGCGGTAGCCCCACAGCGGCTTGCGGGTGTTGTTGGCGACGATCTCGGCCACGATGCCCAGCGCCGGCAGGATCAGCACGTAGACCTCGGGATGGGCCAGGAACCAGAACAGGTGCTGCCAGAGCAGCGGACTGCCGCCGCCGGCCACCTGCACCACCTGCCCGCTGACGACGAGCCCGCTCGGCATGAAGAAGCTGGTGCCGGCCAGTCGGTCCATCAACTGCATGACCGCGGCGGCCTCGAGCGGCGGGAACGCCAGCAGGAGCAGGAAGGACGTCACCAACTGCGCCCAGACGAAGAAGGGGAAGCGCATGAACGTGAGCCCCCTGGCGCGCAGCTGGATGGTGGTGGTGATGAAGTTGATGGCGCCGAGCAGCGACGAGGTGATCAGCAGGATCATCCCGAACAGCCACCACGTCTGGCCCGAGCCGGCGATGATCGAGAGCGGCGCGTAGGAGGTCCAGCCCGACTGCGCGGCGCCGCCGGGGACGAAGAAGCTGGCCAGCATGGTCACTCCCCCGAGGAAGAAGAACCAGTAGCTGGCCATGTTGAGCCTGGGGAACGCCATGTCGGCCGCGCCGATCTGCAGCGGCAGCACGTAGTTGCCGAACCCGCCGACTGCCAGGGGCACGACGCCGAGGAACACCATGATGGTGCCGTGCATCGCGCCCAGCTCGTTGTAGAACTCGGGCAGCATCGTCCCGCCGGGCATGCGCGACTCGCCGAAGAGACGGCCGAGCACAGGCAGCGCCGCGTCCGGGTACGCGAGCTGCCAGCGCATGAGCATCATCAGCGAGAAGCCGAAGAACAGGAACAGGAGGCCGGTGATCCCGTACTGGATGCCGATCACCTTGTGATCGACGGAGAAGACGTACTGCCGCCAGAAGCCCAGCGCCTGATCATGGGCGCCGTGCGTGGCGTGCGGCAGGTGTGCGACGACGACCGGTTCGTTCATGGCCTCCCTCCGGATCCCGTGAATGAACCGTTACTTCTTGGGGATGGCGAACGTGAAGTTCTGCGCCTTCTTGTCGTTGGCGCCCACCGTGACCGATGCCGTCTGCGTGCCGAGCTTCTCGTGCCAGGCCGTGATCTCGTACGTGCCCGGTTCGAGCCCGGCAATCTCGAACTTGCCGTCGGTCTTGGTCACCGAGAAGAACGGATGCGTGAACACCGCCACGTAGGCGCTCATCCAGGGATGGACGTCGCACTTGACGTGGAACACCGCCTCCGGCTTGGCAAACGTCGTCGTCGTTTCCTTCAGCGACGCCGGCATGCCCTTGTTGAAGGCCGGATTGACCTTCGGCAACGTGTGGATGTTGTGCAGGATGCCGTCGGAGTTGAGGATGCGATAGGGCTGGCCGACCATGATGCCCATCACGTGCGGCACGTACATGCAGCCCTTCTGGTCGAGGACCACCGGTGTCTTGGGCGCGGGCCACGTCTTGCCGGCCGGAAGCCCCTTGGACACCCACACCATGATGTTGCCCATGGTGTTCCCGCTTCCGAGCGCCAGCATCTCGTTGGAGACCGGGCCGGAGTGCTTCTTGGCGCACGCCGGATCGGCATCCATCGAGAGCGGCCTGAGGGCTGGGGCCTTGCCGTCGAAGGTGATGGTTCCCGTGATGGACGAGGCAGCATTGGCCACGCCCGGACACACTGCCGCCACGACGAGCGCAGCGGCCAGCCGCAAGCTGTTCCGTGATCTCCGCATTCCCGGCTCCTTGGTCATCCGGGGTATGGACACCCCGTCTCCGTCGTCACCGTCGACCTGCGTACTCTGAGTTGTAAGGTGCGGGGACTTTACAACCGAGTGCCCCCCTGGTGCAACCCGCACGGCCGAGTCCACGGTCGCGCATCCGTGTACGGCCCGTTGGCCTTGATATCCCTTACGTAACCATCGAGCCCTGCCCGACGGGCCGCGTGACCGTCGCCCAAGGGGCGACGGCTACGTACCAGAACCAGCGACCAGCCTTACGTAGCCGTCGGGCCCTGCCCGACGGGCAGCGCATCGACGTTGGCCAGCTGCGCGAGGATTGCGTCGATCGGCGCCTTGACGCAGGCAAACATCGGCGTGTCGCGCTGCGTGTAGAGGCTCGCCTCGGTGTATCGCAGCCGCCCCACGAGGTCCACGAATTCCTGCGGGTAGTCGGAGTCGAACGCCACCACGAAGTCCTGGTCGTCGATCCCGTAGCTGTAGCTCGTGTTCAGGTGGACGCCCTTGAACGGGGCGGAAGCGGCGATGTGCTCGTCCATCATGCCCTGCCGCGCGTGTGGCGACAGGCGGTACCACTCCCGTGTCTTCGTGAAGGGATACACGAACAGGTACCTGCCCTGGCCCGCGAGCAACTCCACCCCCTCGCCCGCGCCCTTCATCTTGTTGACGTAGGGCGAACGCCGCTGCAGCGAGAGGAAGCTGTGCACCTGCGTCAGGTAGGCGCCGAACGACGATCGCCGGATCGCGGCTTCCATCTCCTGGAAGCACAGTGGGTCGAACGCGATGCGCCACAGCATGAAGTCGACATCGGCACGCAAGCCCACGAGCGAGTACGTGCGGAGGATCACCTCGTCGAGCGACTCCCACTCGCGCATCAGGCCGATGAACGCCGCCGCCGCGGCGCGCTGCTCGTCGACAGGCAGCCGCCGGAACACCGGGTCGAGACGATAGAACGCGTAGTTCAGGAACTGCCGACGCTGCCGGTCAGGCGGTTTGCCCGAGACGATGCCGTGAGGGTCGAGGTCGACCGACGGACCGCGCCGCGGCGCGGGTCCCGCGTCCGTGCCGGGAGGCGATGGCAGGTGATTGCGGACGGAGGCTTCCATGCGCTTCGCTCACGCAGACGGCACGTCTTCGACCGACCACGGACCCCAGTAGTGGATCTCGTGGGCGTGCAGGGCCTGGAGGACGCGCAGCGCGCGCGCCTTCTCCTCGTTCTGCCGACCGAACAACGCCACGTCCATGCGGCCGTCGTCGTCGTGGCGGATCAGCGGCCGCTTGTGCAGCTTCACGCACAACAACGTCGCGCCGCGTTTCAGCGCGCTGTCGATGCGCTGGTTCGTCTCCCCGAGGTCGGTCATCGCGCCCTCGAGCGTCCGCAGCAGCCGGACTGCCCTGCCGTGCTCGCGTCCAGACAGATCGAGGCACCTGGAGCCCTGCTCGCCGACGAAGACGTCGATGTCCTCGGTCGCGACGCCATCGGCTTCGAGCGCCTGCACCGCGGCCGCCACTTCGTCCTCGCGTTCGAACAGACAGGTCACACGGTTGACCAATGCGAACAAATGGCCACCGGTGTAGGGATCGCAATTCGTCTGCGCCACGATCACCCTCC
>JAEYZV010000225.1 GCA_023427865.1 Acidobacteriota bacterium | reverse complement strand
GAACTCACGGTGGAGGGGCTGCAGGGGGGCGGTTGACAATTGCAGAATTGCAGAATTGCAGAATTGCGGAATTGCTTACCCGCAGTAATGCCTCGAAGGTTGGCGGTCCAACCCCCTTCTGCAATTCTCCAATTCTGAAATTCTGAAATTCCGAAATTACGGCTGCCCTTCCAGGTACTTCCCAATCTGCTCCGCGGCCTGGCGTCCTTCCGCGATCGCCCAGACGATGAGCGAGGCGCCGCGGCGGGCGTCGCCGGCGACGAAGACACCCGGCGCCGTCGTCTGACGCGTCGCGGGATCGGCCTTGACGCGACCAGCCGCGTCGCACTCGACGCCCAGCTGCGAGAAGATCGGCAGCGGCTCCGGGCCGGTGAAGCCCATTGCCAGCAGCAGCAGGTCCACGTCCTCGACGAACTCGGTGCCCGGCACCGGCTCGAACGACAGGCGGCCGTCCTTCTGGATCATCTCGACGCGCACACCGTGCAGGCGCTTCAGGACGCCGTCCTCGCCTTCCAGCTTCGTGGTCATGATGGCGTACTCGCGCGTGCCGCCCTCTTCGTGGGCCGCCGAGACGCGGTAGATGTTCGGCCACTGCGGCCACGGGTCGGCAGGGCTGCGGCTGTCGGGCGGGCGCGCGGCGATCTCGAACTGCTTCACGTTCGCGGCACGTTGCCGGTGCGCAGTCCCCAGGCAGTCGGCGCCGGTGTCACCGCCGCCGAGGATGATGACCCTCTTGCCTTTTGCGTCGAGCGTCGCGTCGTCGAGCAGGTCGTCGCCGGCAATCATCCGGTTCTGCCGCTCGAGGTACGTCATCGCCAGGTGCACGCCCTGCAGGTCAGCTCCCGGCACCGGCAGCGTGCGCGCCTGCGTCGCGCCGACGGCAAGGCAGATGGCGTCGAACTCCTTCTTCAGCTGGTCACCCGTGAGGCTGCCGCCCACGTCCACGCCGGGGCGGAACTCGACACCTTCGGCCGACATCTGCTCGAGGCGACGGTCGATGAGGCGGCGATGCATCTTGAAATCGGGGATGCCGTAGCGGAGCAGCCCGCCGATGCGGTCGGCACGCTCGAACAGCACCACGTCGTGTCCCTGGCGCGCCAGCTGCTGCGCGGCCGCAAGCCCCGCGGGCCCGGAGCCGACGACGGCCACCCGCTTGCCTGTACGTTGCGCCGGGACCTCGGGCAGCACCCAGCCCTGCTCGAACGCGTGGTCGACGATCGACACCTCGACCTGCTTGATGGTCACGGGCAGGTCATTGATGCCGAGCACGCACGCGGCCTCGCACGGCGCCGGGCACAACCGGCCCGTGAACTCGGGGAAGTTGTTGGTGGCGTGCAGGCGCGCCGACGCTTCCTTCCACCGGTCGCGGTAGATCAGGTCGTTCCAGTCGGGAATCAGGTTCCCGAGCGGACATCCCTGGTGGCAGAACGGGATGCCGCAGTCCATGCAGCGGCTCGCCTGCCCGCGCAACGCCTCGACCGGGAACGGCTGGTACACCTCCTGCCAGTCGTTCACGCGCTCGGCGACCGGGCGACGTGTCGGCGTCTGCCGCGTGAGCTCGAGGAATCCCGTCGGCTTGCCCATTACACTGCCACTCCCTGCAGCTCGGCGCGCTGCGCATCGAGCGCCTTCTTGTAGTCGATCGGCATGACCCGCACCAGCCGCGCCACCGTGTCTGACCAGCGCGCCATCAACCGTGCGGCCACCTCGCTGCCGGTCACCGCCTTGTGCCGCTCGAGCAGTTCCAGCACGAACCGCTCGTCCTCGGTTTCGAGGGCCTCGAGCTGGACCATCTCGCGGTTGCAGCGCTGCGCGAAGTCGCCATCCTCGTCGAGCACGTACGCCACGCCGCCGCTCATGCCCGCCGCGAAGTTGCGGCCCGTCCGGCCGATCACGACCACGCGGCCGCCCGTCATGTACTCGCAGCCGTGGTCGCCGACACCCTCGACGACGGCAACCGCGCCGCTGTTGCGCACGGCGAAACGCTCACCGACGACGCCGCGGATGAAGGCCTCCCCGCTCGTGGCGCCGTAGAGCGCCACGTTGCCGGCAATGACGTTGCGCTCGGCGAGAAACGGCGCGTCCACCGGCGGGCGCACGATCACCCGCCCGCCCGACAGGCCCTTGCCGACGTAGTCGTTGGCGTCCCCTTCGAGCCGCAGCGTGATGCCCGACGGCAGGAAGGCGCCGAAGCTCTGTCCGGCCGATCCGTTGAACGAGATGTCGATCGTGTCGTGCGCAAGCCCCTGCCCGCCGTGACGGCGCGTCAGCTCGCTGCCGAGCATCGTGCCGACCGAGCGGTCGACGTTGCGGATCGGCAGTTCCAGCGTCACCTTCTCGCGGCGCTCGAGCGCAGGCTCGGCGAGGGCGATGAGCTCGGCGTCGAGCACGCGACCGAGGTCCACGTCCTGCTTCACGGTGCGCCGCAGCACCGGCGGCGTCGCTCCCTCGGCGCCGAACACGTGCGTCGTGTCCAGGATCCGCGAGAGATCGAGGCCGCGCGCCTTCCAGTGCTCCACCGCCGGCTGTACGTCGAGCAGGTCGGCTCGCCCGACCATCTCCTCCAGCGTCCGGAAGCCGAGCTGCGCCATCTGCTCCCGCACTTCTTCGGCCACGAAGTGGAAGAAGTTGACGACGTGGTCGGCCTGTCCCGTGAACTTCGCGCGCAGCGTCGGATTCTGCGTCGCGATCCCCACCGGGCACGTATCGAGATGGCAGACGCGCATCATCACGCAGCCCATCACTACCAGCGGCGCGGTCGCGAAGCCGAACTCCTCGGCCCCGAGCAGTGCGCCGATGACCACGTCGCGGCCCGTCTTCATCTGGCCGTCCACCTGCACCACGACGCGGTCGCGCAGGCGGTTGCCGACGAGGGTCTGCTGCGTCTCGGCCAGCCCGAGCTCCCACGGCACGCCCGCGTGCTTGAGTGACGTGAGCGGACTCGCGCCGGTGCCGCCGTCGTGGCCGCTGATCAGCACGACGTCTGACTTCGCCTTGGCCACGCCCGCGGCCACCGTCCCGACGCCGACCTCCGACACCAGCTTGACGCTGATGCGCGCCCGCGGATTCGCGTTGCGCAGGTCGAAGATCAGCTGCGCGAGGTCCTCGATCGAGTAGATATCGTGGTGCGGCGGCGGGCTGATGAGGCCGACGCCGGGCGTGGAGTGCCGCACCTTGGCGATCCACGGGTACACCTTGTTGCCGGGCAGCTGGCCGCCTTCACCGGGCTTGGCGCCCTGCGCCATCTTGATCTGCAGTTCGTCGGCGTTCACCAGGTAGTGGCTCGTCACGCCGAACCGGCCCGAGGCGACCTGCTTGATGGCGCTGCGCCGCCAGTCGCCATTGGCGTCGGGCGTGAAGCGGTGCGGGTCCTCTCCGCCCTCGCCGCTGTTGCTGCGGCCGCCAAGACGGTTCATGGCGATGGCCAGCGTCTCGTGGGCCTCGGCGCTGATCGAGCCAAAGCTCATGGCGCCGCTGGCGAAGCGCTTGACGATGGACTCGGCCGGCTCCACCTCCTCGAGAGGCACGGGCGGACGCACGCCGGTCCGCAACCGGAACAGGCCGCGCAGCGTCGCCTGATCGCGTCCCTGGTCGTCGACGGCCTGCGTGTACTGCTTGAAGATGTCGTAACGCTTCGTGCGCGTCGCGTGCTGCAGCTTGAACACCGTTTCCGGGTTGAAGAGGTGCAGCTCCCCGTCACGGCGCCATTGGTACTGGCCGCCGGGCACGAGCTCGCGCTCCACCTGCGGCGCCGGCGTGTACGCGCGTGCGTGGTTCTGCAATGCCTCGCGCGCGACTTCCCTGATGCCGATGCCGCCAATCCGGGACGGCGTGTTCGTGAAGTACGTGTCGACGAGATCCCTGGCCAGGCCGACGGCCTCGAAGATCTGTGCGCCACGGTAGCTGGCGACCGTGCTGATGCCCATCTTGGACATCACCTTCACGACGCCCTTCTCGACCGCCTTCAAGTACTTCGCGCGCAGGTACTCATCGTCGGTGGACGCATCGGCCAGGCCGAGGTCCTTCAGCTGCGAGAGCGAGTCGAGAGCCAGCCACGGGTTGATCGCGCTCGCGCCATAGCCGATGAGCGTCGCGAAGTGGTGCACCTCGCGCGCCTCGCCCGTCTCGACGATGAGCGTGACGCGCGTGCGGGTGCTCGCGCGCACGAGGTGGTTCTGCAGGCCGGCGACGGCGAGCAGCGCGGGAATCGGGCACTTCTTCGCCGTCACGGCGCGGTCCGAGAGCACCAGGACCTTCGCACCGTTGGCGATCGCGTTGTCGGCCTTGGCGAACATGGCGCGCAGCGCCGGCTCCATGCCGTCGGGCCCGTCGGCGACAGGGAACACCATGTCGAGCACGGTGACGTAGAACGGCTGATCGTCGCGGTAGTGCGTCGACGGCAGCAGCCGGCCGGCCCTGTCGTAACGCTGGAGCGCCTTGAAGCGCGCCATCTGCGCGTTGTCGAGGAACGGGGTCTCGCAGAGCACCATCCGGCAGCTCTCGGGCTGCGGATCGAGCAGGTTGCGCTCGGGACCGATCGCCGTGCCGACCGAGGTCACGAGCTTCTCGCGAATCGCGTCGAGCGGCGGGTTGGTGACCTGCGCGAACAGCTGCTGGAAATAGTCGGGCAGCGGCCGCGACCTGCGGCTCAGCACGGCGAGCGCCGCGTCGTTCCCCATCGAGCCGAGCGGCTCCTCGCCCTTGAGCGCCATCGGCGCCATGAGGACCTTCAGGTCCTCCTGCGTGTAGCCGAAGGCGTGCTGCAGCGTGCGCAGATCGTCGCCAGTGTGCGGCGCCGGCGTCTCGGCCGGCTGCAGCGCCTCGAGCGGCGTCAGGTGCTGGCGCACCCACTCCTGGTACGGCTGCTCGGTCGCGATGCGGTGCTTGATCTCCTCGTCGGAGACGATGCGCTGCTCGGCGAGATCGACGAGGAACATCTTGCCCGGCTGCAGGCGGCCCTTCTCGATCACCTGGCTCTGGGGCACGTCGAGCACGCCGACTTCCGACGCGAGGATCACGTGATCGTCGGCGGTCACCCAGTAGCGCGCCGGACGCAGCCCGTTGCGATCGAGCACGGCGCCGATCTGCACGCCGTCGGTGAACGTCACGCAGGCCGGGCCGTCCCACGGCTCGACCAGGCACGAGTGATAGGCGTAGAACGCCTTCTTCTCGGCACTCATCGTCTCGTGGTGCTCCCACGCCTCGGGGACCAGCATCATCACGGCGTGCGGCAGCGAGCGCCCCGTCTGCACGAGCAGTTCGAGCACGCTGTCGAGGCACGCCGAGTCGCTGAGGCCCTCGCGCACGATCGGCAGCACCTTCTTGAGGTCCTCGCCGAACAACGGCGACTCGAGCATCGCCTCGCGCGCGCGCATCCAGTTGATGTTGCCGCGCAGCGTGTTGATCTCGCCGTTGTGCGCGATCAGGTGGTACGGATGCGCCAGCTCCCAGCTCGGGAAGGTGTTGGTGCTGAAGCGCGAGTGGAAGAGGGCCAGCGCGCTCTGGGTGCGCGGATCGTCGAGATCGGAGAAGTACTCACGCACCTGCGGCGGCGTGAGCATGCCCTTGTAGGTCAGCGTCCGCGCCGACAGGCTCGGCACGTGGAAGTACTTCGTGTCGTCGATGCCGCTGGTCCGGATCGTGGTCTGGAAACGCTTGCGGATGACGTACAGCTTGCGCTCGAACGTCGCCATGTCCTCGACGTCGGCGCCCGGCGCCAGGAACACGTGGTCCATCACCGGCTCGACCGAGCGCGCCGTTTGCCCGAGCGTCCGGTTGTCGGTCGGCACGCGCCGCCAGCCGAGGAGCACCTGCCCCTCCTGCCGGACGACCATCGCGAAGATCAACTTGGCGAGCGCGGCCGCCTGCGGGTCCGGTGAACTGAAGACGAGGCCCACCGCGTACTTGCCGGCCGGCGGGAGCGCGGCCAGTGGCTTGCCGGTCTCGGGCTCGACGATCCGCCCGATCGCGCATTCACGCTCGAACAGCGCATGCGGGACCTGGATCAGGATGCCGGCGCCATCACCGGTGTTGGGCTCGGCGCCGGTGGCGCCCCGGTGCTCCATGCGTTCGAGCGCGCGGAGCGCCCTGTCCACGAGGTCGTGCGAGACCTGCCCGCGCAGGTGCGCGAGGAACCCGACGCCGCAGGCGTCGTGTTCGAAGGACGGGTCGTACAGGCCTTGTCGAGGCCGCTGTGGCGACTGCGTGTTGTCCATTGGGGGCACCAGCGCCGAGCGAGAACTCCGTCGGGGACACGACCCGCCAGGGACTCAGCGTGCAGGCAGTGTATGCCAGCTCACTGAAGCATGCGTTTCACTCATGGATAGAATGCGGGGAGCGTCGGAAAACAAGACACGGGCAGGACCTCTCGGCCCTGCCCGTGTTCGTGACTGCCTGACGTCGGCGGACTAGAAGCCGAGTCGGACGCCGAGGTAGAGACGCCGCGGCGCCACCCAGTTCAGGTCCTCGCCGAAGCTGATGCCACCGCGGCCGGCTTCGAGGTCCTGCTGGCGCATCGCGCCCTGGTTGTCGGTGACGTTGAAGATATCGAGGAAGAACTCGGGCTTGAACCGGGTCTCCGTGCGGCGGTACGCCACGCGGAGGTCGAGCTGCCCCCACGACGGGTTCTGGAGCGAGCCGACGGCGTCGGGCCGCAGCCAGTGGTCGAAGGCGCCGCCGTAGATGTAGCCGTCGGGGTCCTGCACCGGCAGGTTACGGCTCGACGCCAGGAACGTGCGGCTGGCGATGGTGCCCGAGTTCCAGCGGTAGCCGCCGCCGATCTCGAGGTCGAACGGGAACGTGTACGAACCGGCCGCCTTGAACAGGTGCGGGATGCTGCCCGGCTGGCGCCCCCACTGGAACGGCGCACGCGGATCCAGGAACAGCACGTCGCCCTGGAAGTCGGCGTTGGAGTCCGAGTTCGTGTTGCCCATCGCGTCGCTGTACGTGTAGGAAACGAGCGCCTGCCAGCGGTCGCTGTAGCGCTTGCGGAGCGTGAGCTCGAGGCCCTTGTAGTCGCGCTTGCCGCCTTCGAGGGTGGCGATCACGAAGTTCGAGCCCGGGTTCTGCGCGTAGCCGAAGTAGTCGAGGCCGAGCCAGAGCGAGTTGGCGGCATCGATGTCGCCGTAGGCCTGGCTGCCGTCGGTCGCATACGCGTACAGCGACAGGTCGTAGTCCTCGAGGATGTCGCGCGTCCGGCGGTTCGTGTAGTTGGCCGCGAAGCTCAGGTTGCGGCCGAGGTCCGCTTCGTAGCCGACCATGATGTCGTCGGTGTAGGGCGTCTTGGTCGTCGGCGCGAAGAACGCATCCTGCTGCACCGGGCCGCCGCGCACGCGGTAGGTGAGCCACTGGTTGTTGATGTACACCTGCTCCTCGCGGATGGCGCCCGTGAGCGTGCCCGCGAAGTTGGTCATGTTGTTGCGGATGGGATCGTAGTAGCGGCCGTAGTAGCCGAACACCTTCTGGCGGCCGTCACCGAGCAGGTCGTAGCTGGCGCTGAGGCGCGGCGCCACCGCCCAGTCGAACGTGAAGATGTTCTCGCCCGTGGTCGCGTAGTGCGCCCAGCGCTCCGCACGGAGGCCGAGGTTGAACGTCAGGCGGCCGACCGAGAACTGGTCCTGCGCAAAGAGCGTCCAGCCCTTGGACTGCGTGAGCTGCGGGCCGTCCTGCGACTGGAAGGTGCGGGTGTAGTTCACGGCGCCGTGCGGGTTGCCCGCCGTGCTGCCGAACTGGAGCCGCTGGCCGCGCTCGGCCGAGGTGATCGTGCCGTCACCGTTGACGTCGTAGAGCGCGTAGAACTGCCCGCGGTTGGGGCTGGCGTTGATGCCGTTGATCAGGCCGCCGAAGTCGCTGGCGTTGGTGCTGATGAACGTGCGGCTCGAGAAACCGCCGGCGGCGATCTGCGCAGCGGTCGTGCCCGCCAGGTGACCGGCCAGCGACGTGTAGGTCGCGTTGTCGACGAGCAGGTTGTTGCGGAAGTTCTCGTTCAGCGACCACTCGACGCCGCCCTTGATCATGTGGCGACCGAACACGTACTGCGCGGTGCCGCGTGCGCCACGGGTGTTGCGCTCGTTGACGAGCGTCTGTCCGTAGCCGCCGAGCTGCTCGTCGGCGAGCGTGCGGACGTCGCCGCCACGGAAGACGACGGTGTTGGACACGGCGTTGATTGCCGAGAAGTTCGAGAGGTCGGCCTGGTGGTAGTTGTACGCGCCTTCGATGAGCAGGTTGCCCATCACCCGCGAGTACGTGCCCTGGTAGTTGTTGCCGCCCTGCTCACGCGAGAAATCGCGCGTGTTGAGCGTGGTGCGCGCCGTCTGGCCGGTGATGTCGGTCGGGTCGTTGAGGAACGTGAAGCCGAGCGTGTCGTTCGACGACGGCGTCCAGGTGACTTTGGCGTACCCCTGCTTGTCGGTCCGTTCCACCGTGCGCAGGAACTGCTGCGTGTCCTGCGCCGTCACGTCGTCCTCGCGGTGCACCTGCCGGTAGCTGCCGAAGAACCAGGCGCGGTTGGTCATGATCGGGCCACCGAACGTCACTGCGGTGTCGTAGGTGGAGAACTCGTCGCTCGGGGCGTTGTCGTTCTCGCCCACCAGCTTCTGATTCTGGAAGTAGTAGTTGGCCGTACCGGAGAAGCGGTTGCTGCCAGACTTGGTGATCACGTTCGAGATCAGGCCCGCCGTGCCGGCGTACTCGGCGGGGATGCCGCCGGTGAGAACCTTCTGCTCCTGGATGATCTCGGTGTTCAGGTTGGCGCCGAACGTGCCCGACACCGGGTCGGTGACGTTGATGCCGTTGAAGTAGTAGAAGTTGTCGCTCGACGTGCCGAGGTCGCCGCCGATGTCGCTGTAATTCATGCCGCCGCGCGCCGCCGGGTTGCCGCCGCCCATCGGGTCGTTGGTGGGGAACACGCTGGGCACGAACTGCAGGTAGCTCTGGTACGAGCGGCCTGTCGGGAGCGACTCGGTCATCCGCAGCGTGATGTCGGTACCGGTCACCGCGCTCTTCACGTCGACGATCGGCGACTCGCTCACCACCTGCACGGTCTCGGTAACGCCGCCGACGCTCAGCGTGACGCGCACGCTGGCGGTCTGCCCTGACCGGACGAGCACGTTCTCGTTACGGGTGGTCTGGAAGCCGGTGAGCTCGGTGACCACGACATAGGACGCCGAGGGCTCGAGGCCGACGAGCAGCGCCCGCCCTTCGGAGTCACTGACGGCCGTACGGTTGGTTGTGACGTCGGGAGCGGTCGCGGTGACCGTCGCCCCAGGGACGGCCAGGCCGCCGCTGTCGGTGACGAGCACCTCGATCGTGCCGACGCCCGCCACCTGCGCGATGGCCGGGGTGGCCGTCGCGAGGCACAGCAGGGCAGCAAGGAGTCTCAGAATCTTCATGTGTTGTTCTCTGCGGAAATGGCGCAAACGGCTCACCCGAGCCGCGCGGGCTCCTGACACCGGGAATTGCCCCGTGTCCATTGCCTCGGATGCGCTTGGAGGGGCAAGATGGATGCCGTTCGGGACGAGGCGGCGTTACCGGAGGTCCTGCAGACTCAACGCCAGAGATGGGTGGGCCAGCACCAAAAAACTGGATCCAGAACCACATTTTTTTGGTTTATGACGTCATGCCGTGATGTGTTCGTGATCGCCGGCGTCGCGGGCCACAGGCTTTCATCACAGGGCCAAAAGCGCGCACTTTTTTCGGAATCCTGAGCGCAGGCGGGCGGAGCGGTGGTGGTTGCCCGCCGGACCTTGCTTTACCCTAGGGGGCGGTCCGTCAACGGCATGCCCCACACCATCTACGACGTCATCATCACCGGTGGGGGCCTCGCGGGCCTCTGCCTCGCCCGCCAGCTTCGCCAGGAGCAGCCGGACATCCGGATCCTGGTCGTCGAGAAGATGGTGCACCCGGTGCCGGAAGCCGCGCACAAGGTCGGCGAATCCAGCGTGGAGATCGCGGCGCACTACTTCTCCAGCGTGCTCGGACTGCAGGACCATCTCGCGGCCCGGCAGCTCCCCAAGCTCGGGCTGCGGTACTTCTTCACCGAGAACCGCAACAGCGACGTGGCCACGCGGGTCGAGGCCGGACCACGCGACTTCCCGAAGGTGCCGTCGTTCCAGCTCGATCGCGGTCGGCTCGAGAACTTCCTGCTCGAGCAGAACCGGGAGCGCGGTGTGGACGTCTTCGACGGCGTGAAGGTGAAGGGGGTCGAGTTCGGCGACCCTTACCACCGCGTCGACATCGAGGTCGACGGGCGGGTGCATGCCTTCCGCGGCCGCTGGGTCGTGGACGGCACCGGCCGTCACGGGTTGCTGCGCCGGAAGCTGGGGCTCACGCGCCCGGCGACACACAAGGCCAACGCCGTCTGGTTCCGGATGCAGACTCGCATCAGGATCGACGACTGGGCGAGCGGACCGTCATGGACGTCGCGCGTCCCGAGTGGCGAACGCTGGCTCAGCACCGTGCACCTGATGGGCCGCGGCTACTGGACCTGGCTGATCCCGCTCGCCTCCGACAGCCACAGCATCGGCATCGTCGTGGACGCGGACCTCCATCCGTACGCGACGATGAACCGGTTCGACCGGGCCATGCAGTGGCTGCACCGGTTCGAGCCGCAGTGCGCGGCCTACCTCGAGGACCATCGCGCACAACTCGACGACTTCCTCGGGCTGCACCATTTCGCCCACGCGTGCACGCAGATGTACTCGGCCGATCGCTGGGCGCTGATCGGCGAAGCCGGCGTGTTCACCGACCCGTTCTACTCCCCGGGATCGGACTTCATCGCGATCGGCAACGATCTCGTCTCGGAACTGATCGGCCGCGAGCGGCGTGGCGAGGACATCGCGGCGCACGCGGCGTACTTCAGCCGCATGTACCTGCGGCTCTACGCGGCGTTCCTGAAGCTCTATGACGGGCAGTACCCGATCATGGGCAACGCGCAGGTGATGAGCGTGAAGGTCGGATGGGACAACGCCTGCTACTGGGCGATCTCCGCGCTGTTGTACTTCCACCGCAAGTATCGCGACCTCGACTACATGCAGCAGCGTGATCCGCTGCTGACCCGGTTCTTCTACCTGCACACGCGGATGCAGGCGAAATTGCGGCAGTGGGACCTGGACGACACGGCCAACAGCTATGGGCACGCGCACGTGAACTACATGGACGTGCCGTACCTGAAGGCCTTGCAGCAGGGGCTCGCCGATCCGCTCACCGACGAACAGCTCACCGCGCGCCTGGAGGAGAACTTCGCGCGCCTGGAGCAGTTCGCGGACGTGTTGATGCGCATGCCCGCCGGCGTGACGCTCGACCGCGACGCTGCAGGCTTCGACAACGTCACGGCGCTGCAGCTGCCGCGCGCGTCGGTCACGGCGTAGGCTGGCCGCGCTCCCCGGGCGCGCCATCGATGGGAATCGTGCATCCCGGCGTTCACGCCGAGGCGCGGCCGCCCCGGTGCGGCCCGGCTGTACAATGACGCCTCACCCAGGGAGGACGGCAGACACGATGGGGATCTTCGATTTCTTGAAGGGACAGTTGATCGAGGTCATCGAATGGACCGATGACTCGCGCGACACGATTTCGTTCCGTTTCCCGGATGACGACAAGGCCATCAAGAACGGCGCACAGCTGATCGTGCGCGAGTCGCAGGTGGCACAGTTCGTCTACCTCGGCGAGTTCGGCGACACCTTCGGGCCCGGCAAGCACACGCTCGTCACCGAGAACATCCCCATCCTGACGAAGCTGAAGTCGTGGAAGTACGGCTTCGAGTCGCCCTTCAAAGTCGACGTCTACTACGTCACGACGCGGCTGTTCACCGGCAACAAGTGGGGCACCAGCAACCCCATCATGCTCCGCGACCAGGACTTCGGCATCGTCCGGGCGCGCGCCTTCGGGACCTACGACTTCAAGGTCAGCGACCCGAAGCTGTTCCTGCGCGAAGTGGCCGGGTCGGATCACAACTTCCGCCTCGACGAGTTCGCCGAGACGATGCGCTCGCGCATCGTCAGCGTCTTCAGCGCCGCGCTCGCCTCGTCCGGGGTGCCGGTGCTCGCCGGGGCGCCCCGCTACAGCGAACTCGGCGAGGCGCTGCTGCCGCTGATCAATCCGGTCACGATGAACAAGTACGGCATCGAGATCGGATCCTTCGTCGTCGAGAACGTCTCGGTGCCGCAGGAAGTGGAGCAGGCCATCGACAAGCGCTCGAGCATGGCGGCAGTCGGCAACCTGAACGACTTCGTGAAGTACCAGATGGCGAAGGGCTTCGAGACAGGCGGCGGCGCCGGTGCCGCGGGCACGGCGTCCGAGCTGGCGGTGGGCTTCGGCAT